>NZ_BAAAQX010000001.1:0-188284 GCF_039531895.1 Nonomuraea monospora | reverse complement strand
GGCGCGGCACCACGGCAGCCCCGCATGGCGCGGCACCACGGCAGCCCCGCATGGCGCGGCACCACGGCAGCCCCGCATGGCGCGGCACCACGGCAGCCCCGCATGGCGCGGCACCACGGCAGCCCCGCATGGCGCGGCACCACGGCAGCCCCGCGTGGCGCGGCACCACGGCGGCCCCGCGTGGCACGCCAGCCCCGCATGGCGGCAGCACGGCAGGCCAGCAGGTGACAAGCAGTCCGGGCGGGCCAGTGCGTGACAACCAGCCGGGCGGGGCTGTTCGGCGAGCGCGTGGAAGGCGTCCCTGCCCGCCTCTTCCCGGCCGTCCCGCCCCTCCCCCGTCAGTACGTCGGAAGTCGCCTCACCCCCACGCCGTCAGCCCCTCGGCGATGCGGGTGGCCTGGGCGGCGAGGCCCGGGATGCTGGAGGTGATGAATGACCCGCCACCGGCCAGATCCCCCAGCACGTGCAGGCGCGGGTCGGCGGGCACCAACCCGCCCGAGGGGTGCAGCGCCGCCAGGCCGTCGGCGAGCAGGGAGGTGACCAGCGGCTCGGCTGTGCCGGGCACCGCTTGGGGCGGCGGGTTCACCGCGTTGACGACGACGTCCACGACCAACTCCCCGCCGTCGCCACGCACTCGAAACCCGCCCGCGACCGCCTCGCCACCGTCCTCACGCACTCCCTGGAACCTGCCCGCCACCGCCTCGATCTTGCGCACGCCGGCGACCACGGACAGCTGCCCCGAGTCGAACAAGCGCAGCAGGGTGGCGGCGTTCACGGGCACCATCGGCGAGGCCACGCTGACGGCCAGGCGGGTGTGCCGACGCAGCCGCTCCCGGTCGGGCTCGGACAGCAGCCGCCACGCGAACGGGCCGACGACGTGCGCGGCCTCCTGCAGCACCCGCCGCGCGATCGCGGGATCACCGACGGCGGCCAGTTCCCGACGCAGCCGCTCGATGGACGGCTCGAGGCTCGCAGGAAGCGATCCCCGCTCGACGTTCCCTGCCGACAGCAGCCCCCGCTCGGGGTGCTCCGCCGACCGCAAGTCCTGTGTGAGGTTCTCCGCCGACACTGACGTCTGTGCGGAGTGCTCCGCCGACCACAACTCCTGTGCGGAGTGCTCCGCCGACCGCAACTCCTGTGCGGAGTGCTCCGCCGACCGCAACTCCTGTGCGGAGTGCTCCGCCGACCGCAACTCCTGTGCGGAGTGCTCCGCCGGCACCGGCGTCCGTGCGGAGTTCTCTGCCGCCAGCAACTCCTGTGCAAAGCCCGCGAGGTCCTCCCCCGCCTCGTCCAGCTCGGCACGCAGCAGCCCGATGAGGTGGTCGAGGGTGACGGTGCCGTGTTCGCGCCGCAGCGCCTCCACGCGTTCGACCGTGAGGTGCCGTCGCTGGTGGCCGAGGGGACGTTGCCAGACGGCGGGCAGCATGCCGGTGCGGGAGACGAGGGCGATGCGCCCGGTGTGGCCGCGGGCGGCGAGCGACACGACTACGTCGACGGCCGTCAGCCCGCTGCCGATCACCGCGACGTCGGCCTCGCCCGGCACCCCGTCCAGCGTGTACGCCAGAGGGTACGGGTCACCGATGTACCCGGGTGTGCCGCTCAGCCCGTAGTGGTCCTGAGGCGTCCCACCGCCCACGCACACCACCACCTGGTC
The DNA here is from genome assembly GCF_039531895.1 of Nonomuraea monospora. NCBI lineage: Bacteria > Bacillati > Actinomycetota > Actinomycetes > Streptosporangiales > Streptosporangiaceae > Nonomuraea > Nonomuraea monospora. Next base: position 186,630 of record NZ_BAAAQX010000001.1, on the reverse strand, counting down.
GGCCACGTGCTCATCCCCGTCGGCGGTGCGCAGTACGAGCCGGGATGCGGCACCAGCGCCGCGCCCGTCCGTGGCGCTCGGCTCCGGCCGGGAACCGTCGCCGACTCGGGCCGACTCACCGTCCCAGGAGGCCCGGACCGACTCACCGTCCCAAGAAGCGCGAGCCGACTCACCGTCCCAGAAGGCCCCGGCCAGCTCACTGTCCCTAGGAGCGCGGGCCGACTCGCCGCCCCAGGAGGCGCGGGCCACCGCGACGACCCGTGAGGCGACGATGCGCGTCCGCCAGCCCCGCCCCCGCAACCGCGCCAAGGCAGCCTCAGCCGTGTCGGCCAAGTACTGACCATAAAGAGCGCGCGGCACCAGCGCCTGCCCGAACCGCTCATCCAGATGATCGACCGCACGCTCGGCACCCAGCCACGAGGCGTAGTGGCCAGGATCGGAGCCGCGGATCGACATGATGGCGGGCGGAGCGTTGACCAGCACACTGTCCAGATCAGGCCCGTACGGACGCCCCCGCCACAAATGAGCGGACGGTTCGAACACGACGACCTCCGCCCCCTCGGCGTCACCCATGGCCAGCGCGTCCAGCAGGCCGACCGCGGCGGCCCCGCCTCCGATGATCGCGATACGCACGACGTTCTCCTTCGCATCAGCTCCGAAACAACCCGTCCGAAGCCTCCCGGGCGCCGCGTCCGTGTCCCATCCCCCGCGAGTGGCGGATCGCGTCGGGAATGACCCCCTCAAACGGGGGGTTGGCGGAGGAGGAGCGGTGAAGGCAGGCTGGCCGTGGAGAGCACGGAAGATCAGGAGGGCTCGATGACCCGCTCGCGGCGCCATGCCGAGATCGTCGCGGCTGCCGAGCGGGCGGCCGATGCTCTCGACTGTTTCGGTCGTGCCTCGGCCCGGCTGCGGCGGCTGATGCCGTTCGATGCCGCCGTGTGGTCGGCGACCGACCCGGAGACGGGCCTGGTGACCGCGCCCATGCTGGTGGAAAACCTGGGTGACGGTGAAAGGTGCGGCGCCTACTGGGAGAGCGAGCTGCTCGAAGAGAACGTGTTGCCGTTCCGGGATCTGGCCCGCGCCGAGGTGCCCGTGGCCGGGTTGCGGGCGGCCACCGGCGATCTGCCCGCCCGCAGCGCCCGGTTCCGGAGCCTGCTGGGGGACATGGGCGTGGGTGACGAGCTGCGGGGCGTGCTGCGGGCGGGTGGGCGGCCTTGGGGGTCGGTGAGCCTGTTCCGGATGCGGGGGGCTCCGGCGTTCGGGGAGGAGGACGTCGCGCTGCTCGCCGACCTGTCGGGGCCGCTCGCCGACCGGCTGCGCCGCTTCGCCACCCCGCAAGCCCCGGCCGCCCCGAACGGCGGAGGCGGCAACCAGTGGCCCTCCGGCGGGGGCAGGGGCGGAAGCGAAGGTGGGCGCGGGGGCGGCGAAGGCGGGCGCGGGCCCCGAGGCAATAGCGGACGCGGAGGCAATAGCGGACGCGGAGGCAATAGCGGACGCGGAGGCGATGGCGGACGCGGAGGCGATGGCGGACGCGGAGGCGATGGCGGACGCGGAGGCGATGGCGGACGCGGAGGCGATGGCGGACGCGGAGGCGATGGCGGACGCGGAGGCGATGGCGGACGCGGGCGCAGAGGCGAAAGCGATGGCAGGCGCGAGGCGGGAGGCGAAGGCGGACACGAGCCCCGAGGCAATGGCGGACGCGGAGGTGAAGGCGGGCGCGAGCGCGGAGGCGAAAGCGAAAGCTATGGCGGGCGCGGGGCCGGAGGCGATGGCGGGCGCGGGGCCGGAGGCGATGGCGGGCGGGAGGCCGAGCGCGGAGGCTGGCGCGGGCGCGGAGGCGAAAGCTATGGCGGGCGCGGGGCGGGAAGCGAAGGCGGACACGGGCGCGGAGGCGATGGCGGGCGCGAGGCCGCAGGCGATGGCAGGCGCGAGGGCGAAAGCGATGGCGGGCGCGGGGGCAGAGGCTATGACGGGTGCGAGGCCTGGCGCGGAGGCGGGCGTAGGGGCGGGAACTCGGCGCCCGGTCTGCTGCTGTTCGACGAGAACGGCGAGGCCACGTCAATCAACGAAGAAGCCCGCGCCCATCTCGCAGCGCTGCCGCACGGCCCATCCACCCCCTCCCCTCTCGGCCTGAACCTGCCCATCTGGCTGACCGGCACAGCGCTCCAGGCCCGGGCCATCGCGCAGGGCCGCGACCGCGGCAACGCCCGCATCCGCCTGCGAACCAGGGACGGCGGGTGGCTGACGTGCCGGGCTTCGTGCCTGAGCGGATCGGGCGGGCGGCCGGGCCCCGTGGTGCTGGTCATCGAGCCTGCCGCGCCTGCGGATCTGGCGCTCATGGTCGCCCAGTCCTACGGTCTGACGGCGCGCGAGTTCGAGATCGCCCAGCTCGTGGCGCGAGGGCTGGCCACCGCGGAGATCTCCGAGGAGCTGTTCATCTCGCCGCACACCGTCAGGGGCCATCTGAAGGCCGTCTTCGGCAAGGCGGGCATCTCCAGCCGCGGCGAGCTGGTCGCCCTCCTGTTCGCGGGCTAGTTGGCGAACAGGAGGGCCGGTTCGCGGGCTGGTCCGCCGGAGGAAGCGCAAGAGCCGCCTCGCGGGGGGTGTCCCGCGGGGCGGCTCTCTGGTGTCGGGTGGTTCCCCCGATGCGGGGCGCGTGAGGATCGCGCCCCAACCCCCGCCCTCCCGCCCGGCTCATGACCGGGCGGGAGCACGGGAAGACCTACCTCACTTGGCGAGCAGCGACCGCAGCACGTACTGCATGATGCCGCCGTGCCGGTAGTAGTCGGCCTCGCCGGGCGTGTCGATGCGGACGACGGCGTCGAACTCGACGTCGCCCGCCTTGACGTGCACGGTCTGCGGGATGCCGGTGCCCTTGTTGAGCTCCTCGACGCCCGTGATGTCGAACGTCTCCTCGCCCGTCAGGCCGAGCGCCGCGGCGGAGCCGCCCTCGGGGAACTGCAGCGGCAGCACGCCCATGCCGATGAGGTTGGAGCGGTGGATGCGCTCGTAGGACTCGGCGATGACGGCGCGGACGCCGAGCAGCGCGGTGCCCTTGGCGGCCCAGTCGCGGGAGGAGCCGGAGCCGTACTCCTTGCCGGCCAGCACCACCAGCGGGGTGCCGGCGGCGGCGTAGTTGACGGAGGCGTCGTAGATGAACGACACGGGCCCGTCGGGCTGGGTGAAGTCGCGGGTGTAGCCGCCTTCGGTGCCCGGCGCGATCTGGTTGCGCAGGCGGATGTTGGCGAACGTGCCGCGGATCATCACCTCGTGGTTGCCGCGCCGCGAGCCGTAGGAGTTGAAGTCCTTGACCTCGACGCCGTTGGCCTGGAGGTACTGGGCGGCGGGGGTGCCGGTCTTGATGGAGCCGGCGGGCGAGATGTGGTCGGTGGTGACGGAGTCGCCGACCTTGACCAGGACGCGGGCGCCGTGGATGTCGGTGACGGGCTCCGGCTTCTCCGGCATGCCGTCGAAGTAGGGCGCCTTGCGCACGTAGGTGGAGTCGGGGTCCCACTCGAACGTGTCGCCGGTCGGGATCGGCAGGGAGCGCCAGTGGTCGTCGCCCTTGAACACGTCGGCGTAGTCGCGCTCGAACATGTCGCGGCCGATGGAGGAGTTGACCACCGCGGCGATCTCCTCCGGCGACGGCCAGATGTCGCGCAGGTAGACGGGCTCGCCGTCGTTGCCGAGGCCGAGCGGCTCGGTGTCGAGGTCGAGGTCCATGGTGCCGGCCAGCGCGTAGGCGACGACGAGGGGCGGCGAGGCCAGGTAGTTCATCTTGACGTCGGGGTTGATCCGGCCCTCGAAGTTGCGGTTGCCGGACAGCACCGCGGTGACGGCGAGGTCGTTGGCCTGGATGGCCTCGGAGATCTCCGGAAGCAGCGGGCCCGAGTTGCCGATGCAGGTGGTGCAGCCGTAGCCGACGAGGTTGAAGCCGATCTTGTCGAGGTACGGCTGGAGGCCGGAGCGCTCGAAGTAGCCGGTGACGACCTGGGAGCCGGGCGCCAGCGAGGTCTTGACCCACGGCTTGCGGTTGAGGCCCTTGTCGACGGCGTTGCGGGCCAGCAGGGCCGCGCCGAGCATGACGAACGGGTTGGAGGTGTTGGTGCACGAGGTGATCGCGGCGATGGAGACGATGCCGTGGTCGATCTCGAACGTGGTGCCGTCGGACAGCGTGACGGGCACCGGCTTGTGCGGCCTGCCGCCGTTGGCGGAGGCGTTGGAGGCGGGCGCGTCGGAAGCCGGGAAGGTCTCCTCGACGGCCTCGTCGACGCCGTCGGAGACGTAGTTCTGCACGTCGTGCCGCCAGGTGGCCTTGGCCTGCGACAGGACGATGCGGTCCTGGGGGCGCTTGGGGCCGGCGATGGACGGGACGACGGTGGCCAGGTCGAGCTCGATGTACTCGGAGAACTCGGGCTCGGCGGCGGCCGGGTCGAGCCACAGGCCCTGGGCCTTGGCGTAGGCCTCGACGAGGGCGATCTGCTCCTCGGAGCGGCCGGTCAGGCGCAGGTAGTCGACGGTCTGGCCGTCGATCGGGAAGATCGCGCAGGTGGAGCCGAACTCGGGGCTCATGTTGCCGATCGTGGCCCGGTCGGCCAGCGGCACGGAGGAGACGCCCTCGCCGTAGAACTCGACGAACTTGCCGACCACGCCGTGCTTGCGCAGGATCTCGGTGATGGTCAGCACGAGGTCGGTGGCGGTGGCGCCGGCGGGCAGCTTGCCGCTGAGCTTGAAGCCGACGACGCGCGGGATGAGCATGGAGATCGGCTGGCCGAGCATCGCGGCCTCGGCCTCGATGCCGCCGACGCCCCAGCCGAGAACGCCGATGCCGTTCTCCATGGTGGTGTGGGAGTCGGTGCCGACGCAGGTGTCGGGGTAGGCCTTCCCGTCGCGGGTCATGACGACGCGGGCCAGGTGCTCGATGTTGACCTGGTGCACGATGCCGGTGCCGGGCGGGACGACCTTGAACTCGTCGAAGGCCGTCTGGCCCCAGCGCAGGAACTGGTAGCGCTCGCGGTTGCGCTCGTACTCGCGCTCGACGTTGCGCTGGAAGGCGTCGGGGTGGCCGAAGTAGTCGACGATGACCGAGTGGTCGATGACCATCTCGGCCGGTGCGAGCGGGTTGATGCGCGCGGCGTCGCCGCCGAGGTCGCGCACGGCCTCACGCATGGTGGCCAGGTCGACCACGCACGGCACGCCGGTGAAGTCCTGCATGATGACGCGGGCGGGCGTGAACTGGATCTCCACGCTCGGGGCCGCGTTCGGGTCCCACTCGCCCAGCGCACGGATGTGGTCGGCGGTGATGTTGGCGCCGTCCTCGGTGCGGAGGAGGTTCTCCAGCAGGATCTTCAGGCTGTACGGGAGGCGCGCGGAGCCCTCGACGGCGTCCAGCCGGAAGATCTCATATGACGCGTCGCCGACGCGTAGCGTGTCACGGCTGCCGAAGCTGTTCGCGGACACGGTGATTCGCCTCCTCCATAGACAGGTGTTCAGACAGAATCCTGCCGCACCACGGAAGCAGCCAGCACGTTAGGTAACCCTAACCACCCGGCCCGGCGACAGGTTGTCTCGACGTCAAGATATCCCCAGAATATCTCGACATCAAGTTAAACCGGCGCCAGCCGCCAGAACAGCAGTCCGATGATCGCCACCGACAGCAGCGGCGCCAGGATCTTCTGCTCGAACTTCCTGCCCGTCTTGATGCCGATCTTCCACGGCAGCACGAACTTGGCTCCCAGCGGCCACAACACCGGGCATCCCCGCTCGGTCATGCAGTCGCCCACCACATGGATCAGGCAGCCGACCCCCACCGCCAGCCCCAGCCAGGCATAGCCGACGCCCAGCGACATGAAGACGGCGTACAGCCCCGCCGTCATGCCGATGTTGATCAGGACGGAGCCGATCTTGTTGCCCGGGATGCCGACGCCGATGGCCCGCAGCGCGAGCCCGATGAGCAGCACGACCATGATGTCGCGGCCGATCGGATAGGTGCTCGCCAGCCAGTGCGCCCCGAACCCGAGCGCCACCGCGAACGCCAGCGAGTGCGTCGCCCCGCGGTGCCCGCCGCTGATCCAGGCGACGAGTTTGCTGAGCCCCCAGGTGACCGGCCCGAACGTCTGAGCGATGGTCGCGCTGGGATGGTCGAGGTCGGGCAGCATCGCGGCGCCCGCGCAGATGATCGCCCCGGCGATCAGCTCGGCGGGGCTGAGCGCGGTGGCCATGATCCCCGTCTCGATGAAGCGGGAGGACTCGTTCAGCAGCGGCAGTGCCGCCAGCGGGGGAGCGAGCCCCAGCCAGGCGATGGCCCCCGTCATCGCGTGCGTATGCCCCATCATGATCGGGACTGTACGGCAAAGATTCTCTTTACGCGCGAGGCGTGCCGCGAGGTCACAGGGATGTGTCCCCCGCAGGGACCCGGAGTGCCCACAAACGCAGACGAGGTCGTCTCCGCGGCGACAGCACCCCCCAGCCCTGCCGACGCGGAACGACCTCGTCTGCTCTAGATAACGACCCCTCCCCCAATCCTGTTCCCGGATTCCGCAACTTTTTCGTGATCTGGCTCACTCCGGGACCGAGCTTGCCAACGGAACACTACCGATATATCGTTGACGCATCGAGAACAGATCGCGATATAGGAGGACATTTCCATGACGCACAACTTTGCAGCGAGCGGGCCCTGGCCCGGCGCACACGAGTACAAGCGCGCACTGCGCGAGACGCTCCACGCCATGAGCGACGCCTTCGACCAGGTGGGCGAGCAGTTCGGCCGCGGCGGTCGCGGAGGTGGACGAGGGGGCGAGCGCGGCGGCCCGCACGACCGGCGACATCGCGGCAGGCGGGGCGGGCCGGGCCCGTTCCCGTTCGACTTCGGGCGCGGCGGCCCGTTCGGCGGCCCTGGAGGGCCGTGGGGCGGCGGTCACCGCGGCTGGGGCGGCCGTGGCCGCAAGGCCAAGCGGGGCGACGTGCGCGCCGCCATCCTGGCCCTGCTCTCGGAGGAGCCGCGCAACGGCTACCAGATCATCCAGGAGATCGCCGAGCGCAGCGAGGGCGGCTGGAAGCCCAGCCCGGGCGCCGTCTACCCGGCGCTGCAGCAGCTCACCGACGAGGGCCTGGTGATCGCGGAGGAGAGCGAGGGCCGCAAGACCTTCCGCCTCACCGAGGAGGGGCGCAACTACATCGAGGCGCACGCCGACGAGGTCCGCGCCCCGTGGGACGAGATGCGGCCCGACATCGACGACAACACCGCCGATCTCTGGCACATCGCCCGGCAGTCGGCGTTCGCGATGATGCAGATTCTCCAGACCGGGAACGACGCACAAATCCGCGAAGCGCGTAAGACTCTGGTTGAGACCCGGCGCAAGCTGTACCAGATCCTGGCTGACGGCGACGAACCGGGCGAGGAGTAGCAGCATGGCCGGCGTCGCACCGGACAGCCGCCGGTTCGGGGAGAGCGAGGAGCCTGGAATGGACCGCAACGATCTCCGCATCGGCGACGCCGAGCGCGAGCAGACGATGGCCGCCCTGCGCGAGCACTTCGCGCAGGGCCGCCTGACCCACGAGGAGCTCGACGAGCGCCTCGACACCGCGCTGGCCGCCAAGACGGCCCGCGACCTCGCGCAGGTGACGGCCGACCTGCCGGGCCAGGAGCCGGCCTACCCAGAGCCGCCCGCGCCGTACGGTCCGCACGGGCCGTACGGGCCGCATGAGATGGGCGACTGGCACGCCGCCATGCACGCCCACCGGGCGCAGATGCAGGCGATGCGCCACGGGCAGCGGGCCCAGTGGCACGCGCAGCGCGAGATGCACCGGGCCGCGTGGCGGGCCAGGAGGGGCCGCCGCGGGCCGCACCCGGTGCTGCCCGTGCTGGCCGCGCTCATGGTGATCGGGCTGATCGCGGGCGGGTTCGGGGTCTTCAAGGTCCTGTTCGTGGTGTGGCTGGGCGTGATGGTGTTCAGCCTGGTGCACCGGCGTCTCCACTATCGCCGCTGAGGGCTCGCCCTGATCGTTTTTGGGCCTTGACCCGGTCAAGGGCTCCACTGATGATCTGGGCGGGCCTTCGACGCGAAAGGGAAACGCGCATGACCGAGCAGGGCACCCCGGTCCGTCTCACGAATCCGTTCGCCGCCGTCGCGGGCGCCGGCGGCGAGGTCATGGACGTGCCGGAGTACCAAGCCGGGTTCGAGCGCGACCACGAGGCCTGCACCGAGCCGATGTGGAAGCTGGAGCGCGCGCAGACCTTCTACGAGCCCGACGTGGCGAGCTGGCGGGCGATGATGGACGGCGAGTGGGAGCGGTCGCTGGCCCTCATCCACGCCATGGCAGGCCCGCTGACCGACTACTTCCACCGGCGCCAGCCCGTCAGGCGCTTACGCGTGACCGAGCTGCCCATCACCCCCTACCTGCAGTGGGAGATGCACATCCTGGCCGTCCGCGCCACGGCGGGCTCCCCCTGCCGGGTGCTGCCCGCCGAGCGCGTCGCCGACCTCGAACCCCTGCCGGAGCTGGTGATCTTCTCCCCCGCGCTGATGTACGAGGTCCTGTACGACGAGTACGGCGGCGGCAGCGGCGGCCGGCGGATCACCGACCGCGACGTCGTCGAGCCCTGCCTGGACGCGGTCACCGCCCTGTTCGGCGAGGGCGAGGACGTCCGCGACTTCCACGAGCGCGAGGTCGTCCCCCTGCCGCCGCCGGTGATCACCGACGGGATGCGGGCCGCGCTGCCCGCCTACGCGCACCGCACCGAGGAGTTCAGGGTCTGACCTCCTCGTTGAGGCATCGCAGGACGGGGAAGCGGGTCAGCTCGCCGGGGTCCAGCTCACGGCCGGTGGTCACCTCGAAGACGGCGCTCTCCCCCGGCAGCAGCGTGACGAGCTGCTCGTCCACGCTCGCCGCGGGGTCGAGCCGGTCGGGGAAGAGCGCCAGCTCGCGCAGCACGCTCGACGCGGTGACCGTCACCCGGTAGCCGCCCGCCGAGCGCTCGGCGTGCGCGTCGTAGGCGGCCGGCGGGTAGGCCACGGCGGTGTCGTCGGTGTAGCAGCGCACGGTGCCGACTCCGTCCAGCCGGGCCGTGAGCAGCTCGCGGGCGGGGTCGTCGGGGGCGGCCACCGACGGCGGGAGCGCCACCTTCAGCACCGACCTGGGCGCGGCGTGCACGGTGACGACCTCCTTGGCCAGCGGCCCGCCGTCGAGGCCGCGGCGTTCCAGGCACAGCTCGCCCGACCAGGGCTCGCCGGTGTCGTTGACCAGGGCCGCCTCGCCGTCCTGGATGGTGATCAGCCGGTCGGCGTAGACGCGGCGCAGCGCGTACCAGAGGGGTTTGCGCCGCCCGTCGCCGTCGATCGCCGACCAGGACGTGACCGGCCAGCAGTCGTTGAGCTGCCAGACGATCGTGCCCATGCAGTGCGGCATGAGCGCGCGGAACCGCTCGATGCCGAACGTCATCGCGCGGGCCTGGTTGAGCTGGGTGAGATAGTGCCAGTCGTCGAACGTCTCCGGCTGCGGCAGGTGGTCGCCGAGGCCGCGCAGCAGCTTGGCCTGCCCGTCGGCGGCCTTCTGGTGGGAGGAGGCGGGCGTGAGGGGCTCGTCGGAGGAGGCGCGGCGCAGGGTGGCGTAGGCGGGCGGCCCCTGGAAGCCGAACTCGGCCACGAACCGCGGCCGGTAGGCGGCGTAGCGGTGGTAGTCCTCGCGGTTCCAGACGTCCCAGATGTGGATCGTGCCGCGCGCCGGGTCGTTCGGGGGCAGGTCCGGCGCGCCCGAGTAGGGGCTGCCCGGCCAGTACGGGCGAGCAGGGTCCAGCTCGGCCACGATGGAGGGCAGCAGGTCGTGGTAGAAGCCGGCGCCCCAGCTCCGGCCCGCCAGCTTCTCCTGCCAGCCCCAGTCGGCGTGCCCCTCCAGGTTCTCGTTGTTGCCGCACCACAGCACCAGGCTGGGGTGCGCGGCCAGCCTGGCGACCTGCTGCCTGGCCTCGGCCTCGACCTCGGAGCGCAGCGGCTCCTCCTCCGGGTAGGCGGCGCAGGCGAACGGGAAGTCCTGCCACACCAGCAGGCCCAGCTCGTCGGCCAGGGAGTAGAAGTCCGCCGACTCGTACAGGCCGCCGCCCCACACCCGCAGCAGGTTCACCCCGGCGGCGGTGGCCTGCGCGAACCGCTCGGCCAGGCGCTCGCGGGTGACGCGGGACGGGAAGCAGTCGTCGGGGATCCAGTTGACGCCCTTGACGAACACCGGCTCGCCGTTGATCACCAGTTTGAACGCCTCGCGGTCCAGCTCGACGTCCCTGAACCCGATCCTGCCGCGCCATTCCTGCTCCCCGAGGCGGACGGTCAGGTCGTAGAGCGGCTGCTCGCCGTGGCCGCGCGGCCACCACAGCTCGGGCTCGGGCACGCGCAGCTCCACCACGCCCGAGTAACCGGCCAGCCGCTGCTCTGCGGTGACGCCCCCGACGGTCACCGTGACGGGCTCCTCGGTCGCCCGGTCCACCCGTACGTGCACCCGCACGTGCCCGTCGGCGCGGGCGAGCGGGCGCACCTCGGCCAGCCGGGCGCCCGACCAGCTCGCCAGCCCGATCGGCCGCCAGATGCCCGCCGTCACCAGGGTCGGGCCCCAGTCCCAGCCGAAGTTGCAGGCCATCTTGCGGATGAACGGGTACGGCTCGTCGTAGGCGCCGGGCCGCTCCCCCAGCGCCGCCCGCCGCGCCTCGGCGTACTCGTAGGGCGAGGAGAAGCGCACGACCAGCTCGTTGCCGCCCTCGCGCAGCAGGTGGCGGACGGGGAAGCGGTAGGAGCGGTGCTGGTTGGCGGTCTCGCCGACCAGGACGCCGTTCACCGTGATCGCCGCGACCGTGTCGAGGCCGTCGCACACCAGGTCGGTGCGCTCGTGCTCGTCAGGCGACCAGGTGAACTCCGTCCTGTAGGTCCATTCCGTACGGCCGATCCAGGCCAGCCGGTGCTCGTTGTCGTCCAGGTAAGGGTCGTCGATCGCGCCGGCCGCGAGCAGGTCGGTGTGCACGCAGCCGGGCACGCTCGCGGGGATCTCCCCGAGGTCCTTCGACGACAGGGTCCAGCCGCTGTGCAGCGGACGGTACTTCAAGAAGCTCTCCTAACAGGTCTCTAGCCGGGCGCACGCGACGAGATGGCCGGGCTCGGCCTCGTACAGGCCGCCCGAGCCGCCTCGCCGGTGGTACAGGCAGGTCTCCACGGGCACGGCGTCGTCCCAGGCCTCGTGCAGGCGCGGCACGGCCGCCAGCAGCTCGCGCGTGTACGGGTGCAGCGGGTCGCCGAACACCCGCTCGGTCGGCCCCATCTCCACCACCCCGCCCTTGCGCAGCACCACCGTGCGCTCGGCCAGGTAGTTGCCCAGCGACAGGTCGTGGGTGATGTAGAGCACGCTCAGGCCGCGCGCCTTCAGCTCGGCGAGCAGGTTCAGCACGTCGATGCGGGTGGAGGCGTCGAGCATGCTGGTGATCTCGTCGGCGACCAGCAGCTTGATGTCCAGCAGCAGCGCGCGGGCGATGAGCAGGCGCTGGAGCTGGCCGCCGCTGAGCTGGTGGGGGTACTTGCCGAGCACCTGGTCGGGGTTGAGCCGCACGTCGCGCAGGGCCGTGCCGACCCGGTCCGCCCACTCGGGGGCCGGCGTGGCCGGGTAGTACGCCTCCTTGATCATGGCGAACACCCGGTCGGCCTTGAACACGGGGTTGAAGGAGCTGAACGGGTCCTGGAAGATGCCCTGGACGCGGCGGTAGTACTCCTTGCCCGCCGCGACCGGCAGGCCGTCGAAGGTGATCGAGCCGCTGGTGACCGGGTTCAGGCCGAGGATCATCCGGCCGATCGTGCTCTTGCCGCTGCCGCTCTCGCCGATCAGCGAGACGACCTCGCCGGGCACGACCTCGAAGCTCACGCCCTCGACGGCCGTGACGCGCCCGCCGCCGAATGCGCCGACCCGGAACTGCTTGGTGACGTCGTGGAGCTTCAGCATCAGGCCTTCCAGCAGGCTACGTGGTGGTCGGGGGCCAGCTCGACCACCGGCGGGTCCGCTGCGCACTGCTCGCCCGCGATGGGGCAGCGGTCGCGGAAGCGGCAGCCGGCGGGCGGGTTCAGCAGCGACGGCGGGCTGCCGGCGATGCCCTCCAGCCTGCGGTCGGCGTAGCGGACGCCGACCTCGGGCAGGGAGTCGAGCAGCAGCTTCGTGTACGGGTGCCGCGGCGCCTTGACGATCTGGTCGGCGGGCGCCTTCTCCGCCAGCCTGCCCGCGTACATGACCATGACCGTGTCGGCGATGTGGTGGGTGAGCGCCAGGTCGTGGGTGACGAAGATCATGCTCTTGACGTAGCCGCTCTCGCGGAAGCCGAGCAGCGCGCGGGCGACGGCCTTCTGGGTGGAGACGTCGAGCGCGGAGGTGACCTCGTCGGCGATCAGCAGGGACGGGTCGAGCAGTGTGGAGATGACCATCACCATGCGCTGCTTCATGCCGCCCGACAGCTCGATGGGGTAGCGGTCGAGCACCTCGCGGGGCAGGCCGACCTGGTCCATCCGGCGTTCCAGCTCGGCCATGTCGGGTGTGGCGCCGCGCGACCTGAGCAGCTCGACGACCATTCTGCGGATCTTGCGGGTGGGGTTGAGGGCGCTCATCGCGTACTGCGGGATGAGGGAGACCTCGCGGAAGCGGAACTCGTTCATCGCGCGGTCGTCGTCGATGGGCAGCTCGCGGCCGTCGAGCACGACCGTGCCGCCCACGCGGCGCATCCGGCCGTCCATGCGGATGAGCGACTTGCCCAGCGTGCTCTTGCCGCAGCCCGACTCGCCGACCAGGCCGAGGATCTCGCCGTCGCCCAGCTCGAACGTCATGCCGTCGAGGGCGCGCACGTCCCCCCTGAGCGTCTTGTAGTGCACCCTGAGGTCGCTGACCTGCAGACTCATGTCTCCCTCAGTTTCGGGTTGAAGACCTCGTCGAGCCCGACGTTGGCCACGTACAGGGCGCCGACGATGGCCGTGATGGCCGCGCCCGGCGGCACGAACCACCACCACAGGCCGAGCTGGAGCGCGCTCCACTGGTTGGCGTTCTGCAACATCAGGCCCAGCGAGACGCCCTCGGTGGGGCCGAGGCCGATGAAGTCCAGCGAGGAGGCGATCAGCACCGAGCCGCCGAACAGCAGGATGAACGTCATGAACAGGTAGGAGCTCATGTTGGGCGCGATCTCCCTGGCGATGATCCGCCCGGTGCCCGCGCCGCTCATCCTGGCCAGGTCCACGAACTCCCTGGTGCGCAGTGAGAACGTCTGCGCCCTGATCGCCCGCGCCGCCCACGGCCACTGCGTCAGCCCGATGAACAGGCCCTGCACGGCCACGCTGCGGATGCCCAGGTACGCGTTGATGATCAGCAGCACGGCCAGCGTGGGGATGACCAGGATGATGTTGGTCAGCATGTTGAGCACCTCGTCCACGAGGCCGCCGCGGTAGCCCGCCACGAAGCCGACGACCATGCCGATCACCGCCGCGATGCCGCCGCCGATCACGCCGACCGCGAACGTGCTGCGCAGCCCGTGCACGAACTGCACGAAGACGTCCTGGCCGAAGGTGGTGGTGCCGAACCAGTGCTCGCCCGACGGCGGGTTCATCGGCTTGGGGCCGTACTCGTTGGGTGCGTCCCCGAACAGCACCGGGCCGAGCAGCCCCAGCAGGAGCAGCACCAGCACGATGCCGAAGCCGGTTATCAGCTTGCCGTTGCGCACCGCGAAGTGGAGCGCCTCGCGCCGGACCCCGGCCGGCTCTCGCGGCGCGACCTCCTGTAGAGCCGTCATGCCTGCGCACCCGCCATTCCCGCCCTGGTCCGCGGATCGACCACGACGTACACGATGTCGATGATGAAGTTGGCGATCAGCACGCCGAGCACGATGAACAGGAAGGTGCCCTGCAGCAGGAAGAAGTCCTTGTTCTGGATGGACTTCAGGATGAGGCTGCCCAGGCCCGGGTAGGCGAAGACGATCTCGGTGACCAGCGCGCCCGCCACCAGCACGCCCAGTTGCAGGGCCAGGCCGGTGATCTGGGGCAGCACGGCGTTGCGGAAGGCGTAGCGGCGGATGAGCCGGCTCGGCGCGCCCAGCGCCGACAGGTAGGTGGAGTAGTCGGACTCCAGCTCATAGATGATCATGTTCCGCATGCCGATGGCCCACCCGCCCAGCGCCACCAGGAACAGCGACAGGAACGGCAGCGTCCAGTGGTGCAGCAGGTCGAGCAGGAACGGCATCGACCAGTTGGGCCGCATCGAGAAGCTGTAGCCGCCGGCCACCGGGAACCAGCCGAGTATCACGCCGAACGCCCAGGCCAGCAGCACGGCCAGCCACATGTACGGCATCGCCGTCAGCACGTAGCCGACGGGCAGCACGGTGTTGTCGAGGAGCTTGCGCCGGGCCGCGTACGCGCCGAACCGGTTGCCCACCACCCAGCTCAGCAGCACCGACGGGACGATCAGAGCCAGCGTGTACGGCACCGCCATGAGGATCACCGTGCTGACCGGCGTCGGGAACAGCCAGATGCTGACCCCGAAGTCGCCGCGCAGCAGCGCCCCCCAGAAGTTGACGTACTGCTGCCACAGCGGCTGGTCCAGCCCGAACAGGCTGGTGTAGTAGGCCCGCATGGCCTCCACGGCCTCGGGCTTGGTGACGTTGGCCCGGGCGACCATGCTGGCGACCGGGTCGCCCGGCATGAAGCGCGGGATCATCCAGTTGACCGTGACGGCGACGAAGAACGTCAGTCCGTAGATGAGCAGTTTCCTACCGAAATAACGACGCACGTGTGTTGTCTCCGGGGAGGTCCCTCCGCCCCGGGGATACGCGGGGCGGAGGGATCGCGGGGTTCGTCCGGGGGCTCGTCAGGAAGCGGCGGGCTGGAGCTGGGTCAGGGTCTCGAAACCGCCGAGTTCCAGCCAGTTGCGCCACATCACGGCGCCGGTCTTGGGCGCGGTGCCCGCGGCGGCCGGCCAGTTCTTCCACACGCTGGTGCTGGACTGCGCCCAGAGGCCGTTGTACCAGAGCGGGATCACCGGCATGTCGTCGAGATGGATCTGCTGGAGCTGGGAGATGATCTTCTGCATGCCCGCCGTGTCGTCGGTCTTGACCTGGTCGAGCTCCTGGACGAGGCCCCAGGCCTTGTCGTTCTCGTAGCGGGCGAAGTTGACGGTGTTCTGCTGCTTCTGCACCGGGAGCTGGAACATGTACTCGTAGTAGGTGTACGGCGAGTTCGACAGTTGCCGCTCGTTGTTGATGAGCAGGTCGAAGTCGCCCTTGGCGCGCTGCTCGACCAGCGCGTTGAAGTCGGGGAACTCCGGCGTGATCTGGATGCCGGCGCTCTTGGCGCTGGCGGAGATGGACCTGGCCGACTCCATCCAGTCGGTCCAGCCGGACGGCACGATCAGGGTCAGGCTGATCTTGGAGCCGTCCTTGTTCTCCACGTACCCGTCGCCGTCGCCGTCCTTGTACCCGGCGTCGGACAGCAGCTTCTTGGCCTTGGCCGCGTCGAAGGTGAAGCCCGAGGCGGAGACCACGCTCTGGTCCACGTACTTGTCCCACTGCGGCAGCAGGCCGGTGGGGCTGGCGGCCTTGACGAGGTTGCCGTAGACGCTCTCCACGATCTTCTTGACGTCCACCGAGGAGGCCAGCGCCTTACGGAAGGCCGGGTCGTCCATCGGCTTCTTCGTGGTGTTGGGCACCAGCCACGCGGTGTTGGCCGACAGCATGTACGGCGGCTCGTTGTAGAAGGTTGTCAGCCCGAAGTTGCCCTTGACCAGGTTGGCCACACCGGGCAGGAAGTTGTTGCTGAGGTCCAGGCCCTTCTGCAGCAGCATGCCCATCGCGACCTCGTTGCTGGGCGTGGCGATGTCGACGATGTAGCGCGGCTTGGGCTCCATGCCGAGCGCGGTCTTGCCCCACCAGTCGTCGCGCCGCTGCAGGACCACGCGGTCCTGGTCCTTGCTCAGGAACTTGTACGCGCCCGTGCCGACCGGGTTCTCGTTGATCCCGTCGAGCACCTCCTTCTCCGAGCGGCCCTTCCAGATGTGCTCGGGGACGATGGAGCGGCTGTAGAGGTTGAAGTCCCACTGCTGGTAGTTGGCCTTGGTGAAGGTGAACTTCACGGTCTGGTCGTCGACCGCCTCGACGGTCTTCAGCCAGTCCCACAGGTGGTGGTAGGGGATGGTCTCCATCTTGCCGAGCTCGAAGGAGAAGACGACGTCCTTGGCGGTGAAGGGCTGCCCGTCGGCCCACTTGATCCCCTGCCGCAGTTTCACCTGGTAGGTGGTGTCGTCGCTCCAGGAGCCGCTCTCGGCCAGCCAGCCGTTGAGCTTGGCGGCGTTGGGGTCGTAGTGGAACAGGGTCTCGTACACCAGGCCCTTGGTGCCGACCGCCGAGTCCCACTCCCTGATCGGGTTGAAGTTCGGCGGCGGCCCCCACTGGGTGCCGGTGGTGTAGAGGGTCTCGTTGCGCGGAAGCTGGTCGGGGTTGGCCGCCGCACCCTGGCTCTGCGGCTGGGAGGCCGGCGGGGTCGGCGTGGCTCCGCCGCCGGAGCAGGCCGTGGCGAGCAGGCCCGCCGCTACGAGCGGAATCATGATCCGAGCCCGGTTACGCATCGCTTCTCTCCTTCCTCCGCGCTCTGGCGCGAAGGTGTGTACGCCTGTCAGACCCCCGATTGGCCCGGCCCTTGGGAGCGCTCCCAGCGCTGACACAAAACGACGCCCGCGCGAAGGGACCGGTGAGCGATTCTCTGTTCATAGATCGCAGGCCCTGCCGGGCCTGCTGAACCGGATAAGTACCGCGAACGTAAATTCCGGGTGTCCGTGCAGTCAAGGGCCGTGACGCTTTCGAGACGTCTCGCGAGAACGCTCCCGGACCCCCGTACATATGGTCCGCGCGGGGACAACCAGGAGCCACCCTCCACCGTCCTACATCCGTCACATAAGCCACATACATCCGTGAAGGACCTCGACGGTGAGACTTGCCTCCACGCTCGCAGCGCTGCTCGCTGCCGGTGCGACCCTCGGCGCGGCGCTGCCCGCCCAGGCCGCCGCCCCCGCCCTCCAGATCGTGAAGATCTACTACGACTCGCCGGGGGCGGACCGGCGCTCCAACGCCTCGCTGAACGCCGAGTACGTCACCCTGCTCAACACCACCAGGAAGGCCATCGACCTCGAAGGGTGGAGCGTGCGGGACAAGACCGGCTACACCTACGAGTTCGGCGCGGACGCGGTGCTGGGGCCGAAGAAGCGGATCACCCTGCGCACCGGGCAGGGCAGCGACGGCACGAGCAGCGTGTTCTGGAACCGCAAGCAGTACGTGTGGAACAACGACCAGGACACCGCCTACGTGCGCAACGCCACCGGCAAGCTCGTCGACTCCTGCTCCTACAAGGCCGCCAGCCGCTCCGCCTACGTCACCTGCTGACACCGGAACCGCCTGACCCGGCGCTCCCGGCCGCGTACCTGAGACCGCGGCCGGGAGCGCCCTTCCCTTACTCGCAGGCCGTGACGGTCTCGGCGTCGCACTTGTCGGCGCCGTCGCCGCCGTTCGCGCTGTCCACGCCGTCGCCGCCGATCAGCACGTCGTCGCCCGTGTTGCCGGCCATCCGGTCGTCGCCGGCCTCGCCGGCCGCCATGTCCACGGCCGTACCGCCGAAGAACAGGTCCGAGCCCGCGCCGAGGACGACCCTCGAACGCAGCGTGGTCCTGTTGGTCAGCGTGTCGTCCCCCGCGCCCGTGTCCGCCGCGATGGTGGTGACGCCCTCCGCGTCGCACACCGACACGTTCTTGGCGGTCGCCACGCAACCGGCGCCGGGGAACAGCAGCCCGCCGTCGTTCCTGACCACCAGCCTGCCGCCCACCTGGGTGACCGTGATGGCGTCGGCGGCGCCGTCCGCGGTGATCCGCAGGATCGGCGCCGACACGCTCACGTTGGCGGCGGCGTGCGCCGGGCCGGCCACGGCCAGCAGCGAGGCCGCCAGCGCGGCGCCCGCGGTCAGCGCGCGCACGCCGTGCCTGCGCAGGACGGTGGCTCTCGAACGTCTCTCGGTGGCCCCTGTCGTACCCATCTCTCCCCCTCTGTCGGATGACCTTGGTCTGGTGACCCGGGTCTGATGACAGGCCGCCGCGCATCGGCGGCCGAAGATGAGTACAGCTCGGGTGAAGGCCTGGGCTCAGTGCCGGAACGGACAGCCGTTCCGTGTGGAATTGCCTGGTGTCAGAGCCAGCCCATCTGCTGGGCCGTGCGGATGGCCTCCAGCCGGTTCTGCGCGTTGAGCTTGGTCATGGCGCTGGACAGGTAGTTGCGCACGGTGCCCTCGGTCAGGTGCAGCTCCGCGGCGATCCTGGAGATCGTGGCGCCCTCGGCGGCCAGGCGCAGCGCGTCGCGCTCGCGCTCGGTCAGCGGGCTGTCCCCCGCCGCCATCGCCGCCGCCGCCAGCTCCGCGTCCAGGTAGCGCCCGCCGGACTGCACCTTGCGGATGGCCATCGCCAGCTCCTCGGCCGAGGCGTCCTTGCCGAGGAAGCCGCTGACGCCTGCCGCCATGGCCCTGCGCAGGTAGCCGGGGCGGCCCAGGCTCGTCAGGATGACGATCTTGCACTGGGAGCTGATCTGCTCGGCCGCGCTCAGCCCGTCCATCCCGGGCATCTCGATGTCGAGCACCGCCACGTCGGGACGGTGCTCGGCCACCGCGGCCAGCACCTCGTCGCCCCTGCCCACCTGGGCGACGACCTCGATGCCGTCCTCCAGGTCGAGCAGCGCCGCGATGGCGCCCCGGATCAGGTGCTCGTCGTCGGCCAGCAGCACGCGGGTCGTCATGCGGGCACCGCCGCCCGCAGCAGGTAGCGGCCTCCCGGCACGGGCTCGGCCTCCAGGGTGCCGCCCGCCGCGCGCACCCGCTGCGCGAGCCCGGCCAGGCCGATCGGCGCGTGCTCGCCGACCGGTCCGCTGACCCCGTCGTTGGACATCTCCAGCACCCCGTTCTCGATCGTGATCGTGCAGCGTTCCGCCCTGCTGTGCTTCAGGACGTTCGTCGCGCCCTCGCGTACGACGGTGGCCAGCAGCGTCCTGGTCTCGGCCGGCAGCGAGCCGGTGTCCGCGCGCACCGTGCAGCGCACGTCCGCCGCCTCCAGCACCGCGCGCACGCTGGCGAGCACCTCGTCCAGGTCCATGGCGCGGTAGTTCTGGACGACGGTGCGCACCTCGCGCAGCGAGCGCCTGGACAGGTCGCGCACCTCGAACATCTCGGCCGCCGCCGCCTCCGGGTCCGCGCGCAGCCTCAGCTCGGCCTGCTCTGTGCGGACGGCGACGTCGGTGAGGCTGCGGCCGAGCAGGTCGTTCAGGTCGCGGGCGAAGCGCAGCCGCTCCTCCGAGACCGCCAGCTTGGCCATCGCCTCCTCCCCCTCGTGCGCCTCCATGGTGAGCCGCCACAGCTTGAGGTTGGCCAGCAGCGCGCCGACGCTGATCGTGGTGAAGACGGTCTGCACGAAGATCAGCAGCGGAAGGGTGAAGTTCCCGGCGAGCGCGGCGTACACGTTGAACAGCACGATCGACAGGACGGACACGGCGACGGCGGTGCGGACGCGTACGAACAGCGACAGCAGCGCCAGCCAGGTGGGCAGCGCGAACACCTGCCCGGCCGCGGCCAGCAGCACCGCGATCACCCCGGTGATCGCCAGGATGGCGACGGGACGCCTCCCGCCGCGCACGGCGATCCTGAACGGACGCGTGCTGAGCACGTTGAAGACCAGCAGCAGGACGGCGCCGATGAGGACCAGCCACAGCGGGACCCCGTAGTCCCGCCAGCGCAGATACAGGTCGTAGTAGCCGAAGAGCGGGATCAGCAGCAGCAGGTCCGCGCAGTAGACCATCAGCCAGCGGACCTTGGTCAGCTTGCTCGCGCTCCGCAGCCGGTCGAGGACCTTCACGCCGGCACCGCCGCGCGCAGCAGGAAGTGCCCGCCCTGCGTGGGCCCGGCGGAGAACGAGCCGCCCTGCGTGACCAGCCGCTCCGACAGTCCGCGCAGGCCGCTCCCCGGCGCCGCCCCCAGGTCCGTCACCCCGTCGTTGACCATCTCCAGCACCCCCTCGTCGATCCTGATCACGCACCGGGTGGCCGTGCTGTGCTTGAGGATGTTCGTGCCGCCCTCGCGCACCGCCCAGGCCAGCAGCATCCTGGCCGAGGGTGACAGGCCGTCCGTGCTGGCCTCGATCACGCAGCTCGCCCCGGCGGCCTCCAGCGCCGCGCGCACCCCCGCGAGCTCCTCGTCCAGGTCGAGCGCCTGGTAGCCGTGCACCGCCTGCTGCACCTCGAACAGCGACTCACCGGCCAGCGCGCGGACCGCGGCCATCTCGGCGGCGGCCCGGTCCTGGTCCTTGGTCGCCAGCTTGGCGGCCAGCTCACTCTTCAGCGTGATGACCGACAGGCTGTGCCCGAGCAGGTCGTGCAGGTCGCGGGCGAAACGCAGCCGCTCCTCCGCCACGGCCAGCCTGGCCCTGGCCTCGCGGCTCTTGTGCGCGTCCCTGATCACCCACCACAACCAGCGCCACGCCAGCATGGCGGCGATCATGATGAACGAGTTGAGCGCCTCGATGAGCAGGATGCTCTGCCAGGGCTGCCCGGTCACGAAGCCCGCGTAGGACGCGACGCCGACGCACAGCGACGCCGCCAGCACGACCGTCGCGCGCAGCGGCAGATAGAGGGCGGCCAGCGACGTCCACAAGGTCAGCGTCTGCATCCACATGGCCGTCGACGCGCCGTCGAGGGGCGAGGTGAAGAACAGCACCACCGAGATCAGGCCCGCGGCCAGCAGCTTCAGCGTGGGTTTCGGACGGTGCTCGAAGGCCTCCGTCAGCAGCATCGGGCTGAGCACGAAGAAGCCGGTCGCCAGGACGGCGTTGACCACCGCCGTGGCGGCGGGCACGTCGCCGTTCACCGCGTCGCCGGTGATGTACACGACGGACATGAGCCAGACCAGGCCCATCGTGCCGTACATCCAGTAGAGCAGCAGCTTCCGCGCGGTGTCGGGACGTGTCGCCATCACGCCCTCCCCCTGCTGACTGTCGCCTCTCTGTCAGCGGAATCCTATCTTCAGGCAGGACTTCGCCAAAGAATTCGGGAAACGTCCGGCTTTGGGGTGACTCCGCGCAGTGACAGCCAGGCCAGGCCGCGACGGGCGGCGTAGTCGGTGAGCGTACGGGCGTCGCGCTCGCTCATGTCGCCCGCGTCCGCCAGCACCGGCGTCAGCGCGATGCTCCGCCACGCCGCCACGGGATCCGTCAGGCCATGGGCCCGCGCGACCTGCTCCGCCGCCGCCCGCACGGACGCCGCCACCAGCCCCAGCCGGGCGCCCCGCGTGCTGCGCGGCTCGATGGCGGCCAGCAGGTTGACCGTGCCGACCTCGGCGCCCGCCTCGCGGGTGGCGCGCAACATCGCGGCGTCGCCGGGGGCCAGGCCGTCGCGGCGCAGCGGCAGCGTGAAGCTGACCTTCAGCCGCCGCTCGCGTTGCACGGCGTGGATCGCCCGCGCGCGGCGCAGCACCGCGGCCCGGTCGGCGCTGTCGCGCACCTCGAAGTCGACGGCCTCGGCGTCGAACGCGCCGACCACCCGGCGGTAGGCGGTGGCCAGGCCGCCCGGCCTCGTGCAGGTGGTGGCCAGCTCCGGGCCGTCGGGGCCGCCGAACACGGGCGCGGCGTCGCCGCCCATCGCCCTCAGCTTGCCGATCCGGTTGGCCACCGGGTTCCCGCCCGGGTCGAGGAGGCCGGCGCGGGTGTGGGCGCGGGCGGCCGCGGTGGTGCCGTCCTGGTCGGGGACGTCGCTGTCCTGGTCCGCGTCGCCAGCCGTCGCAGCGCTCTCGTCCGCGCCGTCGGCCAGGACGGGCGGGGCCGCGTCCGGCAGGCCGCTCCACTTGGGCGAGCAGCCGTCGCCGCCCGCCACCAGGTGGCCGAGCGCGTACCGGCGCACCCCCGTACGGCGTGCCTGTCCCGGCAGGTCGAACGTGGGCTCGCGGGCCGTGTCCACGAACCCCACGAACGCGGCGCGCGGCGCCCCCACCGGCGTCGGCGGCGGCGTGCCGGACGGGCGCGCGGCGGGCGGGCGCGACGGCGCGGTGGCGTCCGCCGGCAGCAGGCGCACCACCGTGACGGTGCCGGCCGCGAGCGCGAGCGCCCCGAGAACGGCGAACGGGCGCGGGAGCAGACCGGGCTCCCTTTTGTGCCGAGGCATGGGCCACCCCGAGTGTTCGGTCGGCTACTTACAGCACTGCCCCCGCACGCTAGCAAGCCCGTACGGCGCGGCGCGGGCCTTTTCCGGTTCACGTCCGTTGTGTGCGGATAATGTGGACCATGAAGCTGCGGATCTTCACCGAGCCCCAGCAGGGCGCCACGTATGACGACCTGCTCGCCGTCGCCCAGGCCACCGAACGCCTGGGTTTCGACGCTTTCTTCCGGTCGGACCACTACCAGCGCATCGGCGCCGGCGACCCGGGCCCCGGCTCCACCGACGCCTGGATCACCCTTGCCGGCCTGGCCAGGGAGACCTCCGGCATCAGGTTGGGCACGCTGGTGTCGCCGGCCACGTTCCGGCTGCCGGGGCCGCTGGCGATCACCGTGGCGCAGGTCGACCAGATGAGCGGCGGCCGGGTCGAGCTGGGCTTCGGCACCGGCTGGTTCGACGGCGAGCACTCCGCCTACGGCATCCCGTTCCCGCCGACGAAGGAGCGCTTCGGGCGGTTCGAGGAGCAGTTGGAGATCCTGACCGGGTTGTGGGCCGCGGAGGAGAGCTACTCCTTCGAGGGCAGCTACTACCGGCTGGCCGACTCCCCCGCCTTGCCCAAGCCCGCCCAGCGGCCCCGGCCGCCGGTGATCATCGGCGGGGTCGGCGCCAAGCGCACGCCCCGGCTGGCCGCCGCGTACGCGGACGAGTACAACGTGCCTTTCCACACGGTGGGCGACACCCGCGCCGCCTTCGACCGGGTACGCGAGGCGTGTGAGGAGACCGGGCGCACTCTGCGGCTGTCGGCGGCGCAGACGACCGTGGTCGGCAAGGACCGGGCGGAGGTCGAGCGGCGCGCCACCGCCATCGGGGAGGATCCCGATCGGCTGCGTGAGGGCGGGCTGGCGGGGACGCCGGAGGAGGTCCTGGAGAAGATCGGGCAGTTCGGTGAGATCGGGGCCGAGCGGATCTACCTGCAGATCCTCGACCTGGGCGACCTGGAGCACCTGGAGCTGATCGCCGCCGAGGTCCTGCCCCACGTGTGACGACCGGCTGGGCGGCGGGCGGTAATCGGTTGGCGGCGCTTTGCGCGGTTGCGGCACACTTGGGATGTGCTGCTGACGATCACCACCACCGCCAGGCCCGCCACCGACCTGGGCTTTCTCCTGCACAAGCACCCCGACCGCGTGCAGGAGTTCAGCCAGTCGTTCGGCAAGGCCACGGTGTTCTATCCGGAAGCGGCCGAGGAGCGCTGCACGGTGGCGCTCATGCTGGACGTGGACCCGATCGCCCTGGTCAGGTCGCGCGGCAGGAACTCCCCCGACTTCAGCCTCTCGCAGTACGTCAACGACCGCCCGTACGCGGCCTCGTCGCTGCTGGCGGTGGCGCTGGCCGACGTGTTCCGCACGGCGCGGGCCGGGCGGTGCAAGGCCAGGCCCGAGCTGCCCGGCACGCCGCTGCCGCTGGAGCTGCGGCTGCCCGCGCTGCCCTGCCGGGGCGGCCCTGAGCTGGCGCAAAGGCTGTTCGAGCCGCTCGGCTGGGAGGTGGACGCGCGGCCCGTGCCGCTGGACGAAGGCTTCCCCGAGTGGGGCGAGTCCCGCTATGTCGGGCTCACCCTGCGCGGCGCCGTCCGCCTCGCCGACGCGCTCAACCACCTGTACGTGCTGCTGCCGGTCCTCGACGACGGCAAGCACTACTGGGTCGCGCCCGACGAGGTGGACAAGCTGATCAGGGCCGGTGAAGGGTGGCTGGGCGGCCATCCGGAGCGCGGCCTGATCACCCGGCGGTACCTGGGGCGGCGCTGGGCCCTGGCGCGTACGGCGCTGGCGCGGCTGGCCGAGCTGGGCGACGAGACGGAGGAGGAGCTGGAGCCGGCGGTCGAGGAGGACGCCCCGGCGGACGTGACGGCCGCCGACGAGGCCGCCGCCGCGGAAGCGGAGGCCGCCGATGAGGCGACCGCCGCGGAAGCCGAGGCGGAGGCCGCAGCCCCTGATTCTGAGCCCCTCCCCCAGGACCAGCCCACCACCCCCAAGCCGAAGTCCCTCAACACCCTCCGCCGCGAGGCCATCCTCGCCAAGCTGGAGGAACTCGGCGCGACCACCGTGATCGACCTCGGCTGCGGCCAGGGCGAGCTGGTCGGCGCCCTGCTCTCCAGGCCCAGGTTCGCCCGGGTCGCCGGCATGGACGTCTCCCCGATGGCCCTCACCATCGCCGCCCGCAAACTCCGCCTCGACCGCATGGCCGACGCCAAGCGCGCCCGGCTGACCCTGTTCCAGGGCGCGCTCACGTACACCGACAAGCGTTTGTCCGGCTACGACGCGGCGGTGCTCATGGAGGTGATCGAGCACGTGGACCCGCCGCGCCTGGCCGCGCTGGAACGGGTGGTGTTCGGCCGCGCCAGGCCCAGCCACGTGCTGGTCACCACCCCGAACGTCGAGTACAACGTCCGCTACGAGTTCCTGACCGGCCTGCGCCACCCCGACCACCGCTTCGAGTGGACGCGGGCGGAGTTCGCCGGCTGGGCCACCCGGGTGGCCGCCCAGTACGGCTACCAGGTCGCCTTCGCCCCGGTCGGCGACGACGACCCCGAGCTCGGCCCGCCGACCCAGATGGGAGTGTTCACCCTTGATCAGCGTTCCTGAGCTCTCCCTGGTGGTGCTCGTGGGCGTGTCCGGCAGCGGCAAGTCCACGTTCGCGCGCAGGCACTTCAAGCCCACGCAGGTCATCTCGTCCGACTTCTGCCGCGGCCTGGTCTCGGACGACGAGAACGACCAGGCGGCCACCCCGGCGGCGTTCGACCTGCTGCACCACATCGTCGGCGTGCGCCTGTCCAGGGGCCTGTTCACGGTGGTGGACGCCACGAACGTGCAGTACGCCGCCCGCAAGAGCCTCATCGACCTGGCCAGGCGGCACAACGTGCTGGCCGACGCGATCGTCCTGGACGCGCCGGAGGAGGTGGCGATCGAGCGGAACGCCGCCCGCCCCGACCGTGACTTCGGCCCCGGCGTGGTGATCAGGCAGCGCAAGGACCTGCGGCGCTCGCTCGGCAAGATCTCCAACGACGGTTTCAGGCGGGTGCACGTGCTGCGCGGCCTGGAGGAGATCGAGGCCGCCACGATCACGTACGAGAAGGCGTGGTCCGACAAGACGGAGCTGACGGGCCCGTTCGACATCATCGGCGACGTGCACGGCTGCCGCTCGGAGCTGGAGACGCTGCTGCGCGAGCTGGGCTGGGAGGGCCTCAGGCACCCCGAGGGCCGGACGGCGGTGTTCGTCGGCGACCTGGTGGACCGCGGGCCGGACACGCCGGGCGTGCTGCGCCTGGTCATGGACATGGTGGAGGCGGGCACCGCGATCTGCGTGTCGGGCAACCACGAGCAGAAGCTGGTGCGCGCGCTGAACGGCCGCAAGGTGAAGGTGGCGCACGGCCTGCAGGAGTCGCTCGACCAGCTCGCCGCGCAGCCGCCCGAGTTCGTGGCGCGGGCCAGGACGTTCATGGACGGCCTGCTCAGCCACTACCGGCTGGACGGCGGCCGGCTGGTCGTCGCGCACGCGGGGCTGAAGGAGGAGTACCACGGCCGCGCGTCGGGCCGGGTGCGGGCGTTCGCCCTGTACGGCGACACGACGGGCGAGACCGACGAGTACGGCCTGCCGGTCCGCTACCCGTGGGCCGACGAGTACCGGGGCAGGGCCATGGTCGTCTACGGCCACACCCCCACGATCTCCCCCGAGTGGGTGAACAACACCATCTGTCTCGACACGGGCGTCGTGTTCGGCGGCCACCTGACCGCGCTGCGCTACCCGGAGCGTCAGCTCGTCCAGGTTCCGGCGGAGAAGGTGTGGTACGAGCCGACGAAGCCGCTGGCGGCCACCGGCGGTCGCGACCCGGGCATGCTGGACATCAACGACGTGACCGGCACCCGGCACGTGGAGACCAGGACCGGCGGCCGGGTCAAGGTCATGGAGCAGAACGCCGCCGCCGCGCTGGAGGTCATGAGCCGCTTCGCGGTGGATCCGCGCTGGCTGGTGTACCTGCCGCCGACCATGGCCCCGCCGGAGACGTCCAGGCTCGACGGCTACCTGGAGCACCCGCACGAGGCGTTCGAGGAGTTCGCCGCGGCGGGGGTGCGCGAGGTCGTGTGCGAGGAGAAGCACATGGGCTCGCGGGCCGTGGCCGTGCTGTGCCGCACGCCGGAGGTGGCCGCGGCCAGGTTCGGGGTGGACGACGGCAGCGCGGGCGCGCTCTACACCCGTACGGGACGGCCGTTCTTCGCCGACACCGCGCCGCTCGTGGAGCGGCTGCGGGAGGCGTGCGAGCCGCTGTGGTCCGCGCTGGAGTCCGACTGGGTGGTGCTCGACTGCGAGCTGCTGCCCTGGTCGGCCAAGGCCGGGGAGCTGATCAGGTCGCAGTACGCCTCCGTCGGCGCGGCGGCCCGCGCGGCGCTGCCGGAGGCGGTAGCGGCGCTGGAGGCGGCGGCCGGACGCGGGCTGGGTGTGAGCGATCTGCTTGACCGCGCCCGCCGCCGCTCGCAGAACGCTGCCCTGTTTCGCGACGCTTATGCCCGCTACTGCTGGCCCGTGGACGGGCTGGAGGGCATCCGGGTGGCTCCGTTCCAGGTCCTGGCCTGCGAGGGGCGGGCCACGGCGCTGGAGCCGCACGCCTGGCACCTGTCCACGCTCGCGCTGCTCGACTCGCCGCTGATCACCGCGACCCGGCACGTGTTCGTCACGCTCGACTCGCCGGAGTCCAGGGCGGCGGCGACCGCGTGGTGGGAGTCGATGACGGCCGACGGCGGCGAGGGCATGGTGGTCAAGCCCGCCTCGTACGTGCCCGGCCGGGTGCAGCCGGGGGTCAAGGTGCGCGGGCGCGAGTACCTGCGCATCATCTACGGCCCCGACTACACCGAGTCGCTGGACGTGCTGCGGCGCCGCTTCCTCGGCAAGAAGCGGTCGATGGCGCTGCGCGAGTACGCCCTCGGCCTGGAGGCGCTGTCGCGGCTGGCGGACGGCGAGGCGGGCTGGCGGGTGCACGAGCCGGTCTTCGCCGTGCTCGCCCTGGAGTCCGAACCGGTCGACCCACGCCTGTGAGCTGCGGCCCCGATGGGAATAGGTAGGTGAGCGCCGGGTAGTTCCCCGACCATTCGGGGAGGTAACCGCATGGCTACGCAATACACCCATCATGAGCATCTAGGGCACGTCATCTTCATCACGGCGGCCGCCGCGATCGGTGGGTTCCTGTTCGGGTACGACAGCTCCGTCATCAACGGCGCCGTCATCGGCATCCAGAAGCACTTCCAGGTGGGCTCGTTCGAGACCGGCTTCGTGGTGGCGATCGCGCTGCTGGGCTCCGCCGTGGGCGCCTGGGTCGGTGGCGGGCTGGCGGACCGTTGGGGGCGTACGCGCTCCATGCAGGTCGCGGCGTTGCTGTTCGCGGTCAGCTCCATCGGGCAGATGTTGCCGTTCGCCGTGTGGGACCTGGGGTTCTGGCGGGTCATCGCGGGCTTCGCGATCGGCATGGCGTCCGTGCTCGGCCCCGCCTACATCGCCGAGGTCGCCCCGCCCGCCTACCGTGGCCGGCTGGGATCGTTCCAGCAGCTCGCCATCGTGCTCGGCATCGCGGTCGCGCAGCTCGTCGACTACCTGATCGCCCGCCTGGCGGGCGGCGACGTCAACAACGAGCTGTGGGGGCTGGAGGCGTGGCAGTGGATGCTGGGCGTCTGCGTCGTGCCCGCCCTGTTGTTCCTGCTGTTCGCCTCCACCATCCCCGAGTCGCCCCGCTACCTGGTCATGTCCGGACGGACGCGGCGCGCCCGCGAGGTGCTGGCCGAGATCGAGGGCGACGACGTGGACCTCGACAACCGCATCACCGAGATCCAGCACGTGCTGCGCACCGAACGCGTCCCCGGCCTGAAGGACCTGCGGGGCCGCACGATGGGACTGTTGCCGATCGTGTGGATCGGCATCGTGCTGTCGGTCTTCCAGCAGTTCGTCGGCATCAACGTGATCTTCTACTACTCGTCCGTGTTGTGGCAGTCGGTCGGCATCAACCAGAGCGACTCCCTGCTGATCAGCTTCTCCAGCTCGATCATCAACATCGTGGGCACGTTCATCGCGATCTCGCTCGTGGACAAGATCGGCCGTAAGCCGCTGCTCCTGATCGGCTCGGCCGGCATGGCGGTCGGCCTGGCCACGGCCGCGTGGGCGTTCAGCTTCGCGGGGGGCGAGGGCGAGTCGGTCTCGCTGCCCGACCCGCAGGGCGCGATCGCGCTGGTGGCAGCCAATATGTTCGTGTTGTTCTTCGCGCTGTCGTGGGGTGTGGTCGTCTGGGTGCTGCTGGGCGAGATGTTCCCCAACCGCATCCGCGCCGCCGCCCTGGGCGTCGCCGCCGCCGCGCAGTGGATCGCGAACTGGCTGATCACGGTGTCGTTCCCGGCGCTGGCCGAGTGGAACCTGCCGGTCACTTACGCGATGTACGCGCTGTTCGCGGTGTTGTCGTTCATCTTCGTGAGCAAGTGGGTGCGGGAGACCAAGGGGCGCAGACTGGAGGACATGGGCTGACGCCCGCCCCTTCGCCGGCTGGAGGACATCGGCCGATCACGCCCCTTCGCCGGCTTGACGATATGGGCCGATCACGCCCCTTCGTCGGCTTGAGGATATGGGCCAATCACGCCCTTTCATCGGCTAACCTCCGGCGTGTGCTCGACGACGTCCTAGGCCCCTCGCTCGACGTGCTGTTCTGCGGCATCAACCCCGGCCTCATGTCCGAGGCCACCGGCCACCACTTCGCCCGCCCCGGCAACCGCTTCTGGCCGGCGCTGCACCTGTCCGGCTTCACGCCGCGCCTGCTCGCACCCGCCGAGCAGCACCTGCTCCCCTCGTACGGGCTGGGCATCACCAACATCGTGCCCCGGGCCAGCGCCAAGGCCGCCGAGCTGACCGGCCAGGAACTGGTGGCGGGCGGCGAGGCCCTGGCGGCCAAGGTCGCCGCGCTCGGCCCGAAGGTGCTGGCCGTGCTCGGCATCTCCGCCTACCGCACCGCGTTCGCCCGCCCCAAGGCGGTCATCGGGCCGCAGCCGGAGACGGTGGGCGGGGCCCGCGTGTGGGTGCTGCCGAACCCGAGCGGCCTCAACGCCCACTGGACGGTGGCCACGATCGCCGAGGAGATGGGCCGCCTGCGCTCATCCCTGACGGTGGAATGACCACCGATGATCCGCCATCTCGTGATCGCCGGGCTGTTATCCCTCGACGCGTCCCCGACGCCCGCCCCGGCCTCCGCTCCGCTGCACGTGATGACGTGGAACGTCTGCGCGGGCACGTACAGCGCTTGCCCCCTCCACCGCCGCAGCACCGCCGAGCTGGCCTGGCACGTCGCCGTGCTGGCCACCAAGGCGGACGTGATCTTCCTCCAGGAGTTCTGCGCGGGCGCCGACGCCGACCTGGAACGCGAACTGGAGGCGCGCACCGGCCGCGCCTGGAGCGTCCAGTCGGCCGGGTTCGCCCATCCGGACGGCTCGCCGTACCAGTGCTCCCCCGACTGGAACGGCCGGCCACGCGGCGTGCAGAGCGTCACCCTCGCCCTGGCCCGCCAGGACGCCCGCTTCGAGGTGCACGCGCTGACCACCCCGCCGTGGGGGCTGCGCAGGCCCGCGATCTGCACGGCC
Source organism: Nonomuraea monospora (assembly GCF_039531895.1). NCBI lineage: Bacteria > Bacillati > Actinomycetota > Actinomycetes > Streptosporangiales > Streptosporangiaceae > Nonomuraea > Nonomuraea monospora. The sequence goes on along the minus strand of NZ_BAAAQX010000001.1, from coordinate 156,759 downwards.
GACCGGGCGTTCTGTACCGCGCACCTCTCGTCCGGCTCGGTCTACGACGACCGGCAGAAGGGCGCGCCCTACCGGCACCGGCAGCTCCGCGAGCTGTTCGCGCTCGGCCGCCGGGGTGTCGTCGGGGGCGATCTCAATCTCGTCCCGCGCGCCGCTGCCGCCGCCTACGAGGGACGGGACGAATGCGACCCGCGCGAGCGCTGGACCTACGTCACCCGGAAACGGAAGATCGACTACGTGTTCGCCGGGGACGGCCGGATGCGGGGCTGCTTCGTCGACCACGCCAGGCGACGGTGGTCGGACCACGTACCGGTGCACGCGTGGGTGACACGCTAACGGGCCTCCACCCGCACCCGTCGTCGTGCGCGCTCATTCCCTGAGCCCATCACCCGCGGCCTGGAACGTGTGGCGGTACGACTGGGGTGAGACGCCGATCGCGGCGTGCAGGTGCTGCCGCAACGACGCCGCAGTCGCGAACCCCACCCGCCCCGCGATCACCTCGACCGGCAGATCGCTGGACTCCAGCAACTCCCGCGCCCGCGAGACCCGCTGCTGGATCAGCCACCGCCCCGGGCTCATCCCCACCTCGTCCCTGAACCGGCGGGCGAACGTCCGCAGGCTCATCCGGGCGTGCCTGGCGAGGTCCGTCAGCGCCAAGGGCTGATCCAGCCGGGCGAGCGCCCACTCCCTCGTCGCCGCCGTCCCCGCGCTGGACGGCTCCGGCACGGGCTGCTCAATGTACTGCGCCTGCCCACCGTCCCGCCACGGCGGCACCACGCACCGGCGCGCGACGCGGTTGGCCACCTGGCTGCCGTGGTCCTTGCGTACGAGATGCAGGCACACGTCCACCCCCGACGCCGCCCCCGCCGAGGTGAGCACGTCGCCGTCATCGACGAACAACACGCCCGCGTCCAGCTCCACCTGCGGGAACAGCTCACGGAACCGGGGCTCCAACGCCCAGTGCGTCGTGGCGCGGCGCCCGTCGAGCAGCCCGGCGGCGGCGAGGGTGAACGCGGCGGTGCAGATGGAGACGATGCGCGCGCCGGGCGGGATGAGCCCGAGCGCGCCCGCCACCGCCACCGGCAGCTCCGCCGACTCCGGAGCCGCCCGGTACGGAGGAATGATCACCGTGTCGGCCCCGGCCAGCGCCTCCGGCCCGCGCTCCGCCATGATCACGAAATCGGCGGAGGTGCGCACGGGCAGGCCGTCAGCCGTGCAGGTCACCACCTCGTACAGACCGTCCGCGGTGCCGAAGACCCGCTGCGGAATCCCGAGCTCGAACGGATAGACCCCGTCCAGCGCGAGTACCACGACCCGATGCATGGCAGGATTCTATCGATGGATGACATTCATGCCACTCCCCTCGGGCAGCCGCACCCCGCAGTCTGGGAGCCATGAACGACATCCTCACGATGCGTGCGATCAGCCAGAACGTCACCGGCGCTCCGGACGTCCTCAAGGAGATCAGGCTCCCGCGCCCGGCCCCGGGCCTGAGCGAGCTGCTGGTCCGCGTCCACGCCGCCGGCCTCAACCCGACCGACTGGAAGCACCGCGCCCTCCCCGGCCTGTTCCTCGGCGAGCCGCCGTTCGTCCTCGGCTGGGACGTCTCCGGCGTCGTCGAGTCCGCCGGCCCGGGGGTCACCCTCTTCAAGCCGGGCGACGCGGTCTTCGGCATGCTGCCGTACCCGCACGGCGCCGGCTCCCACGCCGAATACGTCACCGGCCCGGCCCGCGCCTTCGCCCCGAAACCCGCCGCCCTGGACCACGTACAGGCCGGCGCCCTGCCGCTCGCCGCCCTCACCGCCTGGCAGGCCCTCGTCGACACCGCCCGCCTCGAACCCGGTCAGCGCGTCCTGGTCCACGCCGCGGCCGGCGGCGTCGGCCATCTCGCCGTCCAGATCGCCAAGGCTCGCGGCGCGTACGTCATCGGCACCGCCAGCGCCCCCAAGCACGGCTTCGTCCGCTCCCTGGGCGCGGACGAGGTCCTCGACTACCGAACCACGGACCTCGCCGAAACCGTCCGCGACGCCGACGTCGTCCTGGACGCCCAGGGCAGCGAACACGCCACCCGCTCCCTGCGCAGCCTCCGCCCCGGCGGCCTCCTCGTCTCGCTCCGCCTCGACGGCGGCATGTCCGCACTCGCGGAGGAGGCGGCCCGGCTGGGGGTCCGCGCGGAGGTCATGCTCGTGGAGGCCGACCATGCCGGGATGACGGTCGTCGCGGGGCTGGCCGCCGAGGGCCGGTTGCGCGCCGAGATCGCGGGGACGTTCGAGCTGGCGGACGCGGCCAAGGCGCACGCGCTCGGGGAGACAGGGCACACGACGGGCAAGCTGGTGCTGACCGTCCAATGATCGCCGTTCGCACCCTGTTCAGTGACAAGGCCAGGGCTCCGGCGCCTCGGCGCCCGCAGAACCCTGGCCCTCGTCGCAGGCGAAACCCGATCGCCCGCGGAAGATCACCTGGCCGCGAAGTCCTGCGTCCAGTAGAGCGTGCCTGACGAGTCCTTCGCCACGCCGACGCCGATCAGGTTGTACTTGCAGTTCATGATGTTCGCCTTGTGCCCGGAGCTGTTCATCCAGGACTGCATGACCGCGGCGGGCGTGCGCTGCCCCTTGGCGATGTTCTCGGCCCAGCCGGAGCCGCCGGTGAAGCCTGCGGCCTTGATGCGGTCCAGGAAGGAGCGGCCGTCCTGGGAGGTGTGGCTGAAGTAGTTCTTCGCCGCCATGTCGGCCGAGTGCCCGAAGGCGGCGGCGCGAAGCTGCGGGTCGTGCTTGACGGCGGAGCAGCCGCCCTTGGCCCGCTCGGCGTTGACCAGCGCGACGACCTCGTTCTCCTCGGCCGTGCCGACGGTGCCCGTGGACGGCGCCGAGGTGGTGGGGTTCGGCGCGGGCGCGGGCGCCGTCGTGCTCGGCGTGGGAGCCGGCGTGCTCGGGCTGGGGGTCGGCGTGCCCGGGCTCGGCGTGCCGCTGCCCGGCGTGCAGGTCAGCTTGACGGCCTTGGACTTGACGGGACGGCCACGGTAGTCGGTGGCGGTCGCGTAGTAGGTGCCGGGCGCGCAGGCGAGCGCGAGCGTGAGGCGGCCCTTCCTGGTGGCGCCGCTCTTGACGACCGGGTCCTTGCCCGGAACGGCCCGCAGGATGCGGATGCGCAGCAGCGCGGAATTGAAGCAGCCGCGGCGAGCGGCGGAAGTCTGGATCTTCAGTGTGTCGCTGACCTGTGGCTTAGCCACACTCACGCGACACCGCGCCGTCTCCGACGCCGCGGCAGCCTGCGCCGCGCTCACGGGCGCTGCGATCGCTGCCAGGCTGACGGCTGCGGCTAGTACCCCAAGGGGTCTACGCATAGGGGGTTTCCTCCAGTTGCGGTAGACGCTGGATGGCACCGCATTCTGTCGGGACCGATACCGACTTGTCATCTAAAACGGAATATTTCCCTAAAGCGGGTGTAAACCAAAGTGATCGGTGGGACGTCTGGGCAGGCCATCGGGCCCTCACGGTGGAGGGACCGAAACCCCGTTGCGGACGCGGATGCCAGCCGATGCCCCGCCGATCGGGTTGGAAGATCATCCGCGCGGGGTAGCGGCCGAGGGTGACTTCGGCCACCCATGCGCGGCGCCTCACGCCCGCTGCGTCGCCGTCACGACGCAACTCCACCTCACTCGGCTGATACGCTGCAGCCCGGACGGTCACTTGCCGCGCTGGACTCACCTGCTCTGCTGCAGCCCGCACGGTCATCAGCCGCACCGGACTCCCGTGATCCGCTGCAGCCCACACGGTCACTTGCCGCACTGGCATCCCGCGCCCTGCGCCGACCGGCGCTTCCGCAGCCCTCTCGCGGCACATTCATCGGCCTGAATCGCCACCGTCCGCTCAGCCCAACGACCAACGGATCAGGACGATCCGGCGTCGAACGGCGCCCGGATCCAGGACCAGGTGAGGAGCGTTCCAGTGCAGCGCTACATCTTGACCGGCACCCCCGGCGCGGGCAAGACCGCCATCCTGCGGCGGCTGGAACTCGACGGCCACACCGTCGTCGAAGAGGCGGCGACGGACGTCATCGCCCTGTGCCAGGCCGAGGGGGACGATGAGCCGTGGACTCGCCCGTCCTTCTTGGCGGACGTCGTCACCCTGCAACGGCACCGCCAGGAGCGGGCCGACGGCCTGCCGGGCGACGTGCACTTCTACGACCGCTCCCCGATCTGCACCTACGCCCTGGCCGTCTACCTCGGGCATCCTGTCGCGCCCGAGTTGGAGCGGGAACTGGAACGTCTCAACGGGCTGCAGATCTACGAGAAGACGGTCTTGTTCGTGTGCAGCCCCGGGTTCGTGACGCCGACGGCGGCGCGGCGGATCAGCTCCGAGGAGGCTCTTCGGTTCGAGCGGATTCACCGGGACGTGTACGCCTCGCTTGGGTACGAGTGCGTCCCGATCCCCTGGGGCCCGTTGAAGGACCGGGTGTCAGCCGTGAGCTCATACGGCGTCGGCGAGCCGCGCGAGCGTGATCGGCCCGATCCGACCCCGGGCAGCCAACTTTGACACGAAGATAGCGCCATGCTCTGTCGTACGCCCCGGCTGAACGAGGCCGACCTGCGAGCCCTTGAGGAGATCGAACGGATGCGACTCGATCTCCGCTCGCATGTTCACTCTCCGGCCCGGTGGATGAAACAACTCCGCAGAAGCCTTACCGCGCGAGCCATCGTCGGTTCCAACGCGATCGAGGGTTACGTGGCCTCCGTCGACGACGTCGAGGCGCTCATGGCGGGCGAAGAACCCTTGGAGTGCAGCGAGAGAACTCGCAGAGAGGTGGAGGGCCACCAACGGGCCACAACATTCATTCAGGGCCTGTCCGACGCCGGTGATCAGTTCCGCTACGACCTCGGCCTGTTGAACGGGCTCCACTTCATGATCCAGGAGCACCATCCCAACAAACGGCCCGGACGGCTCCGCCAAGGTCCCGTCTACGTCACCGATCCCGACGATCCTGCCTTCCCGGCATACACCGGCCCAGATTCTCAATTGGTGCCGGGCCTGATGGAAGAGCTTGTCGAATGGCTGAACGAAGGGGACTTGGACGCCCCAGCGCATGTCCGAGCCTCGATGGCGCATCTCAACCTAGTGAAGATCCACCCGTGGGCGGACGGCAACGGCCGCATGTCCCGGGCGCTGTCCACCCTCGTATTCGCGCGTGAAGTTCTGATTCCCCCTGAATTCTCCTCGATCGAGGAATGGCTTGGCAGAGGCCAGAACACGTACGCGTACTACCAGGTTCTCAAAAAGGTGGGCGGGCCCAAATGGAGCCCTGAACGCGACACCCACCCGTGGATCAAATTCTGCTTGCACGCCCACCACTTCCAGGCACAGCAAGCCAAACGCCGCGTCGATCTGCTGAGTCGCGCCTGGAGGGAACTGTCCACCACCATTGCCCGCGCGGGGCTCGACGAACGCACTGTCTTCGCGCTCCTACCGGCCTTCTGGTCCTCGCGCGTCCGGCGCACGGTCTATCAGCAGGACGCGGAACTCAGCCCGCAGCAGGCGGTGCGGGACATCCGGCAGTTGTGCCGAATGGGGTGGCTGTTCCTCAGGGACAGGCCAGGGGGCGCTACTACGTCGCCGGTCCCGCCATGCGGCCTGTCCTTGATTCGGTGCAGCAATCCACCAAGCCTTATGTGGATCCATATGGCTGACGTCTGTGGGGAGGGGACGGCTTGGGTCACGTCTGGAGCCCCGCAGGGCGGGTCTAGCGATCTCCGGCACGTGACGGGCCCTTGGTACGCGTTCCTGGATGACGCAGCCTGAGGCGATCCAGCAGATCATCAAGGGCGAGACGTGTGCTGACAGCGGCTGGAAGGATGGGGTGGACGGCCGCGCCGTCACCAGGGATCTGGTGGCGCGCAACGGGCCCCTGGTGCCTTCGCCGACTGGCTGAGGTCGATCCTAAGGAGCGGGATACCGGAGGAACCGAGACGAGAACCCGCCCGTAATCAGACGCCGGCCACCGCACATGCGCTGATCATCGCCCTGCCGGAGGTCTTCCCGTGAGTTCACGACCTGTCACGGGACGAGCTATGGCAATTCACCGTCGAGCTGGTTGGAGCGCTTCGCAGCGCGGCTGAGCTGGATGTGGATGCGACCGTTCAGGAGGTCGTCGCGGGCTGGCGGGCCACTGCGAGGATCAAGGCCGAGCCCGCGGACTACGCCAAGGCCCGCAAGGCTACGAGTGGCGACTTCGGGCGGGCGCACGTGCCGGTGTGAAACGGAGGCCAGAAAGATCGGGCCCACACACGGGGGTGCAGGGGGCCGGGAGGCCCCTTGCCTGCGGGATCGTGGCGAAGCCGCGATCCCGCGACGAACACAGCCCGAGCCGAAGGCGAGGCCCGTTCGGGGCGGGCTCCCAACGGCCCACCCGGTAAACGGGATTGGGGCGGGCTCCCAACGGCCAGCCCGGTAAGACGGGAGGGCTCAGTGCTGGGAGAGCAGGTGAGCGAGCTCCTCCTCAACCTCCTGACTGGCCACGAACAACAATTCGTCCCCCGCCTCCAACGGATCATCCGCAGTAGGCACCAGCACCCGCCCCTCCCGCAGAATCGCCACCAAGGCGGAGTCCACCGGCCAAGGCACAGACCCCGCCCGCTGCCCCACCACCGGCGCGTCCTCCGCCAAGGTCAGCTCCACGAGGTTGGCCTGCCCCTGCCGGAACGTCATCAGCCGCACCAGGTCACCAACGCTGACGGCCTCCTCGACGAGCGCACTGAGCAGCCGCGGCGTGGAGACGGCGACGTCCACCCCCCACGACTCGTTGAACAGCCACTCGTTGTTGGGATGGTTGATGCGCGCCACCACCCGCGGCACCCCGTACTCCGTCTTGGCCAGCAGCGAGACTACGAGGTTCACCTTGTCATCACCGGAAGAGGCGACGACGACGTGACAGTTGTTCAGCCCCGCCTCGTCCAGTGAGGCGATCTCGCACGCGTCGGCGAGCAGCCATTCGGCCCGCGGCACACTGTCGATCTTGATGGCCCGGGGGTCGTTGTCGATGAGCAGCACCTCGTGCCCGTTCTCCAGCAGCTCGGCCGCGATGGAACGGCCGACGGCACCCGCCCCGGCGATGGCGATGCGCATCTCACTCGTCCTCTTCCGGTGCCGCGGCGAGCACCTTGTTGATCCGGTCCATGTCGTTCTCCGCGGCGATGACGTGAAGGACGTCGCCTTCCTGCACCACGGTGTCGTCGGCGATGGTGACGGCCTCGCCCATGCGGTTGATGAAGGCGGCGCGGGTGCGGGCGCGGCTTTCGAGGTCGGTGACGCGGGTGCCGATCCAGGTGGTGTTCACGGTGACCTCGGCCAGGACGACGGTGCCGGTGGGGTCGCGCCAGAGCGGTTCGGCGCCTTCGGGCAGGATGCGGCGCATGATCTGGTCGGCGGTCCACCGGACGGTGGCCACGGTGGGGATGCCGAGCCGCTGGTAGACCTCGGCTCTGCGCGGGTCGTAGATGCGGGCCACCACGTTGTCGACGCCGAACGTCTCGCGCGCCACCCGGGCGGAGATGATGTTGGAGTTGTCGCCGCTGGAGACCGCTACGAACGCGGTGGCCGATTCGACGCCAGCCTCGGTGAGCACGTCGCGATCGAAGCCGACGCCGGTCACCCGCCGCCCGCGGAACCCGGCGCGCAGCCGGCGGAACGCCTGCGGGTCGCGGTCGATGATGGCGACGGAATGTCCGCTGTCTTCGAGGATGTGCGCGAGGGTCGATCCCACCCGGCCACATCCCATGATCACTATATGCATTTCCCCCCGCATCGTCAGCGGTCGGCCGGTTGCTGGACACCAGTATGGCCCCAGGGGGGAGCGCCGCGTTTAGGGCCTCGGCATGCGGCTAGCATCTCGTTACGTGGCGAAGGTAACGGATCTTGTCAAACGCTTGCTCGTGGGGCGCGCCCTGCGAAGCGGGCAGCTCCACGAGCAACTACTCCCCAAACGGATCGCACTGCCGGTCTTCGCGAGCGACGCGCTGTCCTCCGTCGCGTACGCGCCCCAGGAGATCCTGGTCATCCTGTCCCTGGCCGGGGTTTCCTTCTATTCCTACAGTCCGTGGGTCGCCATCGCCGTCGTGGTCGTGATGCTCACGGTCGTGGCCTCGTACCGGCAGAACGTGCACGCCTATCCCAGCGGCGGCGGCGACTACGAGGTCGCCACCACCAATCTGGGCAAGAACGCCGGGCTCACCGTCGCCAGCGCGCTCATGGTCGACTACGTGCTGACCGTCGCGGTGTCCGTGGCGAACGGCGTCGACTACGTCGGCGCGACGATCCCGTTCGTGGGCCAGCACAAACCCGCCGTCGCCATCGTCATCGTCGTCCTGCTCACCGTGGTCAACCTGCGCGGCATCCGCGAGTCCGGCGCCGCCTTCGCCATTCCCACGTACGCGTTCATGATCTCCGTTCTGGGGCTGATCCTCTGGGGCGGCTTCCGGCTGCTGGTGCTGGGCGAGGACCTGGAGGCCCCGAGCGCGCACTTCACGATCGAGCCCGAGCAGACGAACCTCACCGCCTTCGCCGCGGCGTTCCTGGTGCTGCGCGCGTTCTCGTCGGGTTGTGCGGCGCTGACGGGTGTGGAGGCGATCAGCAACGGCGTGCCCGCGTTCAGGAAGCCCAAGAGCAAGAACGCGGCCACCACGCTGCTGATGATGGGCCTGGTCGCGATCACGATGTTCAGCGGCATCATCGCGCTCGGCCTGGCGTCGGGTGTGAAGGTGGCCGAGCCGTCCGTCGTCGCCGAGGACCTGCTCAAGCCGGACGGCACGCCCGTCGGCCCCGGCTACTACCAGCAGCCGATCATCTCGCAGGTGGCCGACGCGGTGTTCGGGGGCGGGTCGCTGCCGTTCGTCGTGATCTCGGCGGTGACGGCGCTGATCCTGTTCCTGGCGGCGAACACGGCGTTCAACGGCTTCCCGGTGCTCGGCTCGATCCTGGCGCAGGACCGTTACCTGCCGCGCCAGCTTCACACGCGGGGCGACCGGCTGGCCTTCTCCAACGGCATCATCATCCTGGCGCTGGGCGCGTGCCTGCTGCTGTGGGGGTTCCAGGCGGACGTCAGCCGCCTGCTGAACCTGTACATCGTCGGCGTCTTCGTCTCCTTCACGCTCAGTCAGACCGGCATGGTCATCCACTGGACGCGCCACCTGAAGACCGAGACCGACCCCAGGGTCCGCCACCAGATGCACCGCTCCCGCGTGATCAACTTCTTCGGCGGGGTCATGACGGGCCTGGTGCTGGTCGTGGTGCTGCTGACGAAGTTCCTGGTCGGGGCGTGGATCGTGGTGATCGCGATGCCGATCCTGTTCCTCATGATGAAGGGCATCAGGCGGCACTACGACAAGGTGGCGGCCGAGCTGGAGCTCACCGAGGACTACGAGCCGGCCATGCTGCCCGCCCGCAACCACACGATCGTGCTCGTCTCGAAGATCCACAAGCCGACCATGCGGGCCCTGGCGTACGCGCGCGCCACCCGTCCGTCCACGCTGGAGGCCGTCACGGTCGGCGTGGAGGGCGACGAGGCGCGCAAGCTGCAGGAGGAGTGGGAGCGGCGCGGCATCCCGGTGCCGCTGAAGATGCTCGACTCGCCGTACCGGGAGATCACGCAGCCGATCCTCGACTACGTCAAGGCCATCCGCCGGCGCTCGCCGCGCGACGTGGTGACGGTCTTCATCCCCGAGTACGTGGTCGGCCACTGGTGGGAGCACCTGCTGCACAACCAGAGCGCGCTGCGGCTGAAGGCGCGGCTGCTGTTCAAGCCCGGGGTGATGGTGACCAGCGTGCCGTGGCAGCTCCACTCGTCCGACAGGCTGCTGGGCAGGCCCGAGCCGTTCGCGCCCGGCGCGGTGCGGCGGCCCTGGCACCAGACGGTCCAGGAGGAGTCGCAGCAGCTAGCCGACAAGCGCCCGTAGCCGCCACGTGTCGTTGGGGCCCCAGCCCGGGGGCGCGGCCACGGCGGCCCAGCCGTCGACGATGTTGGCGCCGTACCGGTGGCCGTGGCCCGGCGGCACGCTCAGCGCGCTCGTCATGTCCACCAGCACCTGCCAGAACGTCACCAGCGGGAACCAGTTCATCTGCGGGTTGACGCCCGGCCCGCGCGGCCCCTCCAGCCAGGCCGGCCTGCGGTAGATGAGCTGCGGCGACCACCACACGACGGGGTCGGAGGCGTTCTGCAGGTAGACCACGCGCGGGCGCGGCCACGGCGCGGCCGGCCGGTACAAGTCGGTGGGATGCTGGGCGAACCTGGCCGTCCTGCCGCCCTGGTAGACGGGCCGCCACACGGGGCTGCCGCGGTCACGGCCGCTGGTGAGGCGGTGCCAGATCGGGTTGGCGTTCGGCGGCCCCACGAACACCGCGCCGTCCGCCCGCGCCACCAGGTCCGCCAGGTCGCCGAACGCCTGCTCCAGCTCGTACGAGCCGAGGCTCTCACCCGACAGCAGCAGCCTCGGCCGCTCCCCCGCGGGCAGCCGCGCCCACCGCTCCCGCACCGCCTCGAACAGCGCCCTGCCCGCCGCGGCCGCCTTCTCCCTGTCGACCAGGAACGACACCCAGCTCGGCAGGTACGAGTACTGCATCGCGACCATCGCGGAGCGGCCGTTGTACATGTACTCCAGCGTGTCGGCGATGTGCGGATCGACCCAGCCGGTGCCCGTCGTGCCGAGCACGGCCAGCACGGGCCTGCCGAACGCGCCGGTGCGCTCCAGCTCGCGGACGGCCAGCGCCGCCTGCGCCCGCGGAGTGGCCGCACTGTCAAGACCGATGTAAACCCTGATCGGCTCCGCCGCGGGCCTGCCGGAGAAGGCCCGCAGCCGGGCCGGGGTCGCGGCCGTCCCGGTGAACCGGCGGCCCTCCCGGCCCAGCGAATCCCAGCTCACCAGGGAGCGCGGCCCGCCCGACACGTACGCCGACACCGGCGGGCGCACCCCCGGATGCGTGCCGTCGTTGGCGACGGACGAGATGTCGCTCATCCTGGCCACGAACCCGTTGAACAGCACGTCGTTGGCGAACACCGCCACCAGCAGGCCGATGACCACCACCCCGACGGCGTGACCCACGTACACCGGGACGTACCGGTCCAGCCAGGAGATCAGCTTGCGGCCCCCGAGGCGTACCAGCCGGGCGGCCAGCAGCGCGGCGGCGAACAGCACGACCGCCAGGGCCAGGATCACCGGCGGGAACCACTCGATCCGCGTGTCCATGCCCATGAGCGCCCGCAGGTCGCGCTGCCAGTCGTAGCTGTACCACAGCGCCACCACCGCCAGCGCGGCACACCCGCCGAGCATCACCCGCCAGGCGGCCCGCCGCCCCCGATCGGGCAGTTTGATCATCGTACGGCACAGCGCCCCGATCGCCGCGCCCACCGCGTACCCCAGAATGCCGGTGACCGCCCCCATCACGCCCTGGTAGAGCCACGTGCGCGGCAGCAGCGACGGCGTCAGCGAGGCGCAGGCGAACAGCGTGGCCAGCAGCGTCCCCCCGAACCCGAGCCGCCGCCGCACCACCCTTTCCATGAACACCCAGAGTAATGGATCAAGTCCGATAAGTGGTCATCCGGGTAGGGGCACTAAGGTGTCGGATGTGGAACAGGCATCTCTCGAGCTGACGGTAGGTCCGGTCGCCCATGGCGGCTGGTGTGTTGCGCGCCATGAAGGGCGGGTGGTGTTCGTACGGCACGCCCTGCCAGGCGAGCGGGTGATCGCCGCCGTCACCGAGGAGACCACCCGCTTCCTGCGGGCCGACGCCGTCGAGATCCTGGAGGCCTCCCCCGACCGCGTCGTCCCGCCCTGCCCGTACGCGGGCCCCGGCCGCTGCGGCGGCTGCGACTGGCAGCACGCCACCCTCGACGCGCAGCGCCGCCTCAAGGCCCAGGTCGTGGCCGAGCAACTGCACCGCCTCGCGGGCATCGAACGCGAGGTCGTCGTCGAGGAGGTGCCGGGGGCCAAGGACGGGCTCGGCTGGCGCACCCGCGTGCAGTTCGCCGCCACCCCGGCCGGCGAGCTCGGCTTCCGCCGGCACCGCTCCCACGACATCGAGGTCGTCGACGCCTGCCTGATCGCCCACCCGGAGGTCGAGGCCGTCGGCGCCGAGGACCACACCTGGCAGGGCGCCGCCGGCGTCGAGGTCATCGCCTCCTCCGGCGGCGACCGCGCCGTCGTCGTCGCCCCGCGCCCCCGCCGCAGCGTCACCGTCCCCGACCTGGAGGCGCCCGCCTCCGTCCTCCTCGACCAGGGCAAGGGCCGCACGGTCCCGCGCCGCGGCTCGGGCGTCCTGCACGAGCAGGTCGGCGACCGCGAGTTCCGGGTCGCGGGCAGCGGCTTCTGGCAGGTCCACCCCGGGGCCGCCGAGACCCTCCTGGACGCGGTGCTCGCCTACGCCGCCCCCGAACCCGGCGAATGGGCGCTCGACCTCTACTGCGGCGTCGGCCTCTTCGCCGCCGGCCTCGCCGAGATCGTCGGCCCGGAAGGGGCGGTGTTCGGCCTGGAGTCCGAGGCCGCCGCCGTCCGCGACGCCCGCGCCAACCTCCGCGACCTGCCCCAGGCCCGGGTGGAACGGGGGCGCGTCGAGGAGGCCCTGGACCGGTTCCAGATCGAACGGGCCGATCTTGTGGTGGTGGACCCGCCTCGGGCCGGGCTGGGGCGGGACGTGGTGGAACGCATCGTGTCCCTGGACGCTCTGCGGATCGTGTACGTGTCTTGTGATCCGGCTACGTTGGCTCGGGATCTGGCTTGGTTCGGGGAGCGCGGATACGTGCTGTCGGACCTGCGTGCCTTTGATGCTTTTCCCATGACACACCATGTGGAATGCGTCGCCCTGGTCGTCAAGGAGTAGCCCACTCCTTACTCGGTTACCGGGTGGGCCGTCCGATGCCCGCCCCGAAAGGGCCTCGCCTTCGGCTCGGACTGTGTTCAAGTGGGATCGCGGCGGAGCCGCGATCCCACAGGCAGGGGGCCTCCCGGCCCCCTACACCCTCGGACAATGACGTGGCTTCGAAGATCGGCATTCAGTTCAGCAAACGGGCGCCCTCGCTCGACAACATTGAACCAAGGTCACACGAGGAAGGAGGCTTCAATCGGCTGGGCGGACAAGCGCTCAACGAACTCTCAGGCGCCGTACGCGAGTCGCGGCTCTCGCACATGAGTCGGCATGGTCGTATTGTCATGCGATTCGCTACACCGGCCTGAGATTCGACGCACCAGGTGCGAGCATTGTCCGATTTTCTAGGCCTACAAGTCCTGCGAATCAAGAAGTGGGTGCGATTTTGGGCACGAGACTTACCCTCCTCCCCTAGGGTGCTACCGGTCAAGCAGTACTCCGAAGGAGGCCCTGTGGTTCATCCACGGGACTGGGCCGGACTGGTCCACGGTCGACATGACCGATTCGACACTCTGAGCGTTCGAGCTGTCAGCGGCTCGTCCAGCCAGTCATGGGCCCACCCCATTCGCGTGCTGGCCAGTGACGGACACAGCTACTACATGAAGACCTTGGGCGGATGTCCAGACTTCGCCCAGGGATCCGTCGCTGTGGAGTACGTGATTGCCGAGGCGGGGAGACTCATTGGTGCGCCGGTCTGCGGCAACAGCCTGATCCGCATTCCCGAGGAGTTCGATGACTGGCCTCTCCCCTCGGGTGGCAAGCTGACAGCTGGCCTGGCCCATGCGAGCGCCGCCTTGGAACGAGCCATCGAGGCCCGGCCTGCACTGACAGGCCGGGCACGAGACGACAACCGACGCCGACACGTAGGCCTCTACGCCCTCTACGATTGGTGCTTCGGAGATGACCCTCAGTGGCTGCACGACCTTGAGGGCGACCACGCTGCCTACAGTCATGATCACGGCCTCTACCTTCCACCGCACGACGGGCGCATCACCCGCCGGTATCTCGTCGACTGCGCGGACGAGCCGAACTCTCTCACCGACCCGCCCTCGGGGCTGGATCCTCGGGCGATCGCCGATGTGTCACAGGCGCTTGAGAGAATAAGCCGCGATGCTCTCGTCAAGATTGTGCGTGGCGTGCCAGCATCGTGGCCAGTAAGCGACGACGATCTGGAAGCACTCGGCTGGTTTCTGGAGCATCGCGCGCCGGCCGTTGCCAGCAGGATCCGAGCACTAATGTGAAGGGAGGTCGGCCGATGAGTCGCTATATCTACTCGATTGTTCGCTGTCTCCCCGACCCCAAAACGGGGGAGTTCGTCAACATCGGCGCCATAGCGGGCGACCCCACTACAGGGGACTGGTCGCTGCGTCAGCTCAGCAACTTGCAGCGAGTACGCCGCTTCGTCGACCGTCCCGTCCTGGAGACGGCAACCGGATGCCTGCTCAGGCTGTACGACGAGATCGAGCGCAACCAGGCGGCACTTGTGGAGGACACCGGCGAGCCTCTGGGCGAAGATTGGCTGTACAGACTCCACCACGATTACCGCAATATCGTGCAGTTCAGCGCTCCGGCACCGGTGATCGCGAACGATGCGCACGAGGCGCTAGCGTTCGTCTTCGAGCACCTGATCGTCGATCCGGTCGAGTCACCCAGGCATCCGTCGGTGACCCGTCACGCACTGCAAAGTCAGATGCGCAAGGCATACCAGGATGCGAACATCGCCGAGCACTTGGTGCGCACGAAGGTGCAACTACATGTGGGCGCAAAGCTGCAATCGTCGATGGATTTCGCCATCGCCAACGGCAGGGTCCTCCAGCTCACTCAGACGTGGTCGTTCCGCCTGACTCAGGTTGACGAAGTGCCCGACAGGGTCAAGTCGTGGGGCTATGCGATCGGACGCTTCCGGGACGGAGAAGAAGCGCGAGTAGTGGACGCACTCGGAAACGTCAGCCTCATCACTCCAGATGTGGATCTCGAAGTTGTGATCGCTCCGCCGGAGACTCCGGCAGAGACGAAGGCTTACGAGGAAGCTGAGCAGGTGTTTGAGAACCTTGGAGCGAAGGTTCATTCCTCGCAGGAAGTAGGAGCTGTCAGCGCAAAGGCGGCCGAACTAGCGCGTTCCCGCACTTAGAGGTCCTAACAAAATGATCTATAGCCGCGTCCCATGGTGCTGCTGATCGTTGATCTTCGCGTGAAGAAGGGCGAGCAACTGCCGTGGATCGTGCAGGACAGTCTGTGGGAGCGAATCGAGCCGCTACTGCCGAAGGTGGAGCGACGCCGACGCCACCCAGGGCGTAAGCGGCTGGATGACCGGCTGGCGTTGCAGGGCATCTTGTTCGTGCTCTACACCGCCATCCCGTGGGAGTTCCTGCCGCAGGAGCTGGGCTTCGGCTCGGGGATGACCTGCTGGCGGCGGCTGCGCGACTGGCACGCGGCCGGGGTGTGGGACCGGCTGCACCAGCTCCTGCTCGCCGAGTTGCACGCCGCCGGCCAGTTCGACTGGTCCAAGCGGTGATCGACAGCTCGCACGTCCGGGCACTCAAAGGCGGCCCAAAACCGGCCCGAGCCCGGTCGACCGCGCCAAGCCGGGCTCGAAACACCACGTCATCACCGACGGCGGCGGCATCCCCCTCGCCGTCTCCCTGACCGGCGGCCACCGCAACGACGTCACCCAGCTCATGCCCCTGATCAAGGCCATCCCACCGGTACGCGGACGCGTCGGCCGACCGCGCAAGCGCCCGGACCGCCTCTACGCCGACCGCGGGTATGACCACGACAAGTACCGCCGCCTGGTCTGGCGCACCGGCATCAAACCCATCATCGCCCGGCGCGGCACCCCGCACGGCTCCGGCCTGGGCACCCACCGCTGGGTGGTCGAGCGGACGATCGCGCTCCTGCACTGGTTCCGCCGCCTGCGCATCCGCGGGGAGATCCGCGACGACATCCACGAAGCGTTCATGAAGCTCGCCGCCGCGATCATCTGCTGGAGACGCCTTGTCCGCTGATGATTCTGTTAGGACCTCTTAAGCATCCACGAGGCCGCGCCTCCGACGCACAACCCTCATACCGAACGGTCGTAGCGCGCCGCTACGACGTCATGGCGCGCTCGTCATCAATGGGTGATGTCGTCGCGCCGTAGAACGACCGATCCCCTGCCCGGCTTCGTGATGATCAACCCGCGTTCGCGGAGAATCTCGAATGCCTTCCGGATGGTCGCGCGGCCAGTGCCAAAGTAGCCCTGCAGTCGGATCTCGGACAACACAGTCCGCGGCGGGTAGTCGCCACAGTCGATCCGTTCCCCGATCCAGTCCGCGATCTGCTCATATCGGTAAAGCTCCGGGTTCCAGTCGTCATCGGTCCACGGAGCGTCAGGTAGCTTCACGGGGCGGACCCTAGACCGCCAGTACAACTCATAGATAGACCAAGCAGTACAGACACCGTCAGACCTAGGCCTAGACAGATGGGTACAGGTTGGCCTAGTTTTGATTAGACGATCCGCCGGCGTGCCTCTAAGATACGTACTATAGACGTATCAGAACCGACTGCGAATATTTCTTCAAAGACGCTGCAAGCTCCCAACCCGACACCTCGCTTGTCCCCCGCGCCATGCCAGAAGAAGGGAGTCACGTGACGGGACCGCAGGACAGCACCAGCGACCCCCCATCCACAGAGAGCGAGGGCGACCAAGTCAGCAACGGCCGCCTCTTCCCTGTCAACACCCCGCATGCCTTTCCCCACCCGAAGCCCCCACGACATGACCACGTCAAGATCGACTGGTCCGAATCGGCGGGCAGGAGCGCCTCCTTCAGAATCCGCAGCCACACCTGCGAATGCCTGCCCACCATCTGGGAACTGTGCGCCGCAGGCGGCCTGCTGCACATCCGCCGGACCGAGAGAACACCTCAAGAGGAACGGGTGTACGAGAGCCCCTGGATCCGGACACCCGAAGGGATCGCACTCTGGGCCGCCCTGCTCGAAGGACGGGCCCGGTAGCCCTCGCACCACAGCGGGAGGCCCCCCGCGACTTTTTCCCGCGAGGGGCCTCCCGCATCACGTACGAGCTCAGTTCATGCCGTGCCCGTGGCTCTCGTCGTCGTCCGTGTCCGCACACCCCGCGGTCGTGGTCCACAGGGTCATCGGCGCGTCCATCTTGACGACGTTGGTCATCCCGTTCTCGCACATGATGAAGGACGGGCCGTGGAAGTCGAGGTCGTCGCCGGCAAGGGCGGGTGCGGCGGCGAGGAGCAGGGCGGCGGCGGTCATGGTGAAGGCAGCGAAGGCGGCTTTGTACATGGTGGTCCCCCGTTGTGGCGTGAGGTGATCTTTCGCCAGCCTTCGTACCCGGGGATGTGGATCAAGTGGTTCAGGGTTCGATGCGAAGATCTTTACCCGGCTGCCACGCCCTCGCCCCCAGACCTCGTTCCACGCCTCAACCCGACCCGAGTGCCTAGTTCCCGTCACGCACCCCAGCCCGACACCACCCGAAACCGAGCTCTCGCCGCACACCTCAGCCCTACACCACCCCGATCCCCCACTCCTCACGCAGGCCCGCCAGCGCCTCATGGAACCCGGGGAACGTCTTCTTCACGCACCCCGGCTCGTCCAGCGTGATCCCAGGCGTGCGCAGCCCCGTGACGCTGAACGACATGGCGATCCGATGGTCACCGTGGCAGGCGATCTCGGCCGCACGGGGCCGGGCCGGGGTGATCTCGATCCAGTCGCGCCCGACGGCCACAGGCACACCCAGCCGCCGCAGGTTCTCGGCACAGGCCTCCAGCCGGTCGCATTCCTTGACGCGGGTGTTGTAGACGTCCTCGATGCGTACGGGACCGTCGGCGAAGGGGGCGATGGCGGCGAGGGTGGGGACGGTGTCGGAGATGTCGCGCATGTTGACGGTCAGGCCGTGCAGGCGGCCGGTGCCGGTGACGGTCACGGAATCGTGCGACATATCCACTGAAGCGCCCATGCGCGACAGGACCTCGGCGAAGCGAACGTCCCCCTGCAAAGCGCCCGACCCCAGCCCGGGCACCGTGATGGTGTTCCCCGTCAGGGCGGCAGCGGCGAGCGGGTAGCTGGCCGTGGAGGCGTCGGGCTCGATGGTGTACTCCGTCGCCCGGTACGCCTGCGGCGGAACGTGGAAGGTCTCCCCCTCGCGCCGCACCTCGACCCCGAAGCCGCGCATCATGGCGAGCGTGATCTCCACGTACGGGACCGACACGAGGTCGGTGACGGTGATCTCCAGCCCTTCGGCGGTCAACGGCCCGACGAGCAGCAACGCGGTGAGGAACTGCGACGACAACCCGGCGTCCAGCGTGATCCGGCCGCCCTTGATGCCGTTGGCCCGGACCGTGAGCGGGTGGTGGCCTTCCTCGCCCTCGTGCGTGAGGTTCACGCCGAGTTCCCGTAGCGCGCGGGTGAGGGGGCCGAGCGGGCGGCGGCGCATCTGCGGGGAGGCGTCGAAGTGGAACAATCCGTGCCCGGCCGCCACCAGTGCGGGCAGGAAGCGCGCGGTCGTGGCGCCGTCGCGGCAGAACACCTCCGCTTCCCCGCGAGCAGGCCCCTCCGGCCGGCCCTCAACTGTCCACACCTCGCCGCCGCCCACAGAGCCACCCCCAGGCGAGCCGTCACCCGCACCCGCCTCCGGCCCGCGCTCCACCCGGTACCCGAGCGCGACCAGCCCCTCCACGAACCCCTCAGTGTCGTCGGACACCAACGGCCGCCTCAACACGGTGGTCCCCCGGGCGGCGGCGGCCAGGAACAAGGCGCGGGCCGTGATGGACTTCGATCCAGGCACCTGCATCATCGTCATGCAGGCAGCCTAGACGCGGACGAACCAGCCCCTCAGCCCCCCGCCCCGGCAGCGGACGACGGCACCGATCCGGCCCTGGCGAGCACCCCCACGACCCCCAGCACCCCCACGGACAGCGTGGTGAGCAGGACCAGGCCCAGCAGATCCGCCTCCCGCACCATCCCGACGCCGACGATCGAAGCCATCGGCACCAGCACGACCACCACCCGCCGTCCGACGGGAGAGCGGAACGCCAACACCGCCGCGACCAGCACGACCGCGACCGCGACGGGGAAACCCGCCCACCGGACGATCATGGCACCCAGAACGGACAGCCCGGCCAGGGCGGCCGCCCACTTGAGCAGGCGCGGGGTGCCCGCGGAGCCGGGGCCAGGCGACGGAGCCAGGGCCAGCATCACGGCGCACAGGGCGGCGGGCAGCATGCCCATGGCGATGTCGCTCGCATCGACGGGGTCCGCCTGGACGAGCACGCCGTCGGCGTTCCACAGCGCGAACTCGTACTCGACGCGATAGATCGACCACCCGGACAGCAACGCATACCCCGAGGCGCACGCGACCGCGGCCCAGGGCCGGTTGAGCCAGGCGAACAACGCGATCAGCCCGTACGGGAGCGCCTGCAGGCCCGTCTCCCCCATCAGCCGCAGGCCTTCCCGGTTGAACTCGCCCCGCAGGACCCACTCGCCATAGCTGGCGGCGGCGTCCAGTTCGAGCACGAAGAGTGCGATGGGGGCGAGGAGCGCGGCGATGTTGAGCGCGTCGCGCCAGTGCAGGTTCGAGCGGCCTTCGACGGCGCGGCGCAGGCGGATCGTCAGGCCGCCGCGCAGCACGTCGCAGGCGTCCCCGAGCGACGGCCGCCGCCGGCCCGGCTCCGCGCTCGCGAGCAGCACCGCGACCATCTCGTCCTCGTGCCGGGCGCGGTGCTCCTTCGGGTACGCCGCCAGCAAGCGCCGGAAGCCCCGCTCCAGCCCGGTCATGCGCCACTCCCCATCGGCTTCAGGCCGTGCCGGGTGCGCAGCCGGGCGGTGGCGGTCTCCACGTTGCGTCGCAGTTGCTCGGTCTCGGCTGCCAGGCGCTGCTCTCCCGGCGGGGTCAGCCGGTAGTAGCGCCGGGCGCGGCCGTCCACGATCTCCTCGCGGTCGGGCTCGACCAGGCCTTCCCCTTCCAGCCGGTCGAGGGCCGCGTACAGGGTGCCGGCTCGTAGGCGTACGCGCTCTTCGGAGATTCGCAGCACGTCGGTGATGATGCCGTAGCCGTGCTGCGGGCCGGCGGCGAGCGCGGTGAGGATCAGGAACGTCGGCTCCTGCATTGATCGACTATTCACACCACCGATATATACCGATGATCTGACTATGTCGCAACCCGGCTGCACTCAACCGAGAGCGGCCGACGCGGCCCGCCATTCGTCGAACGCCTCCCGGACCAAGTCGGGGAGCGAACCGTCCAGCTCAGCCCACCGCCCGAAACCACTGTGAAAGGCCCGGACCCCCAGTTCGGCGGCCAGACTCGCCACCGCGTCCGGCGCGCCGCGCTTCAGCAGCGCCTCAGTCATGGCCCCCACGAGCACAGCACTCTTGTACGCGGCCCGCTCCCGCAGCTCCTCATTGGCCGCGATCACGGCCAGCAGCCGTCCGGCGAACACCTGTTGCCCATCAGTGAAGGATCCCGCCAGCGCGTCGAGCGCCTCGCCGACGGCCTGGAGTGGCGTGGCCGAGGGAGGGGCGGCGGCGATCGCGTCGGCGAGGATCCGGCTGTGCAGCTCCTGCCCGGCGAACAACACCTCCCGCTTGTCGCGGAAGTGCCGGAAGAAGGTGGTCTTGGTCAGCCCGGCCCGCTCGGCGATCCCGCTGACGGTAGTGCTGTCGTACCCCTGCTCGGCGAACAGATCGACCGCAGCCGCGACCAGCCGCTCCCGCGCGTTCGGCTCCCATCTCCCCATGGACGCCAAGCATAGGTGATGTGACTTGGTACCGTCACCCTGCTACCGTTCTGACGGTACCAAGTCACATCACTCTGGGAGAGAGAACATGCGTGTCTTCGTCACCGGCGCCAGCGGCCACCTCGGCTCCGCCGTCGTCCCGGAACTTCTCGAAGCCGGACACCACGTCACCGGCCTGGCCCGATCGGACGCCTCAGCCGCCGTAATCAAGGAGCTGGGCGCCGACGTCCGCCGCGGCGACTTCACCGATCTGGACGGGCTGCGCGAGGCGGCAGCCGAGGCCGACGCGGTGATCCACCTCGCGTTCAACCACGACACCCTCGCCGCGGGCGGCTTCGCCGACGCCGCCGCCACCGACCACACCGTGGTGCGGGCGCTCGGCGACGCGCTGGCGGGCACGGGCAAGGCCCTCGTGGGCGTAGGGTTCAAGCCCACCGGCATCGAGGCCGTGGACGCGACGATCAACGCCAACCCGCGCTCCGCCACGGCCCGCATGCTCGCCGAGCTGGCGAACGAGGGGGTGCGCTCGGTGCTCGTGGGGGTGCCGCCGGTCGTGCACAGCGTCCGGGACCGGCACGGCTTCGTCCCGACCCTGATCGGGATCGCCAGGAGCACGGGCGTGTCCGGGTACCTCGGCGACGGGAGCAACCTCTGGCCCGCCGCCCACGCCCTCGACGTCGGCCGTCTCTACCGGCTGGCGCTGGAGAAGGCGCCGGCGGGCGCGCAGGTGCACGCCGCGACGGAGGAGGGCGTCCCCGTGCGCGAGATCGCCGAGGCCATCGCCCGTCACCTGGGGGTTCCGGCCGTGAGCATCCCCGCCCAACGGGCCGAGGAGCACTTCGGGTTCTTCGCCACGTTCGCCGGAATGAACCTCACCATGCCGAACGCCGGCACCCGCCGCCTGCTCGGCTGGGACCCCGTCCACCCCGGCCTGCTCGCCGACCTGGAGGAGGGCCACTACTTCACCACGGGCTGACGCGGGGTCAAAGTTCACCTCGCCTTCACCTGGACCGCCGGATGCGGGCCTCTCCACGGGTAGGGAGGGACCATGCGCTACAACGTGCTGGCCTGCGATTATGACGAGACCCTGGCCAGGAACAGCCAGGTGGACGACGCCACGATCGAGGCGCTGGAGCGGCTGTCCAGGGCCGGGTTCAAGCTGCTGCTGGTCACCGGGCGCGAGCTGGACGACCTGCTCTCGGTCTTCCCGCATCCCGGCCTGTTCGACCTGATCGTGGCCGAGAACGGCGGTCTCCTGTACGACCCGCGCCAGCGCACCTGCGACACCCTGGCCGCGCCCCCGCCTGCCGAGCTGGCCGAGCGGCTGCGGGCCGAGGGGGTGAGCCCGCTGGGCGTGGGGCAGGTGCTGATCGCCACGCGAGAGCCCCATGACGTGCACGTCCTGCGGGCGATCCGGGAGCTGGGGCTGGAGCTGCAGGTCATCTACAACAAGGGCGCCGTCATGGTGCTGCCTCCCGGCGTGAACAAGGCCACCGGCCTGTGCGCGGCGCTCGACCGGCTGTCCCTGTCGCGGCACAGCGTGGTCGCGGTGGGCGACGGTGAGAACGACCACGCGTTCCTGACGGCGGCCGAGTGCGGCGCCGCCGTGGCCAACGCCCTGCCCGCGCTCAAGGACGCCTGCGATCTGTGCCTGGACGAGCCGGACGGGCGCGGGGTGGCCGAGCTGGTGAGGCTGCTGCTGGCGGGCGACCTCGACGAGCTGGACCTGCCCCGCCACCACGTGCTGCTCGGCCACGTGCACAAGGAACGTCCGAGCAAGGAACGTCCTAGCGAGGAACGCAGGGGTGAGGGACGCGCAGGTGAGGAACATCCGGGTGAAGAGCGCGGGGGTGAGGAACGCGCCGACGTGGAGGAGGTGCGGCTGCCCGCGTACGGGATCGGCCTGCTGGTGGCGGGCCCGTCCGGCAGCGGCAAGTCCACGGTCACCACCGCGCTGCTCGAACGCCTCACCGGCGACGGCTACCAGTGCGTCATCGTGGACCCGGAGGGCGACTACGCCGAGTACCCGGGCGTGACGGTGCTCGGCGACCCCGACCGGGTGCCGGCCGTGGACGAGGTCGTGCACGTCCTGGAGCAGCCCGCGCACAGCGTGGTGATCAACCTGATCGGCCTGCAGCTACGCGACCGGCCCGCGTACTTCGCCGAGTTGCTGCCGCGCCTGACCGGCCTGCGCGCCAAGCTGGGCCACCCGCACTGGCTCATCCTGGACGAGGCCCACCATCTGATGCCCGCCGAGGTACGGCACGTGCCCCTCCAGCACCCCGGCGACCTGGGCGCGCTGCTGCTGATCACCGTGCATCCGGACGCGCTGAGCCCGGCCGCGCTGCGCCTGGTCACCAGCGCGATCGCGGTGGGCAAGGAGCCGGCGGACACGCTGGCCGCCTTCGCCACCGCCCGCGGCCTCCAGCCGCCCGCACTGCGCCCGGCGCCGAAGAGCGACATCGCGCTCTGGCTGGACGGCTCGGACGAGGCACGCGAGCTGACCCTGGCCCCGGCCCGCGTCGAGCGCACCCGCCACCGGCGCAAGTACGCGGCGGGCACCATGGCCAAGGACAAGAGCTTCTACTTCACCGGGCCGGAGGAGCGGCTGCGGCTGCGGGCCAGGAACCTGCACACGTTCGTCGAGCTGAGCGAGGGTGTGGACGACGACACCTGGCTGCACCACCTGCGGCACGGCGACTACTCGAGGTGGATCAGGGAGCAGCTCGGGGACGCCGAGCTGGCGGACGAGGTGGCCGCCGTGGAAGAGGCCGACCTGTCGCCACAGGACAGCAGGCAGCGCGTGGCCGACCTGATCGGCGCCCGTTACACGCTGCCCGCCGAGCCCACCGACTTCGACCCCGACCACAGAGACCGCTGACCACCCCGAGCCAGGCACGACCCCAGAGACTTCCGGCTAGCCAGGCACGCCCCAGAGACCGCCGACCACCTCAAGGCAGGCACCGCACCAGAGACCTCTGACCGCCCGAGGGCGCAGGGGCCACAGGGCCGCTGGCGATACCGGCGGAGCGCGCCCGCAGGGGCCGCTGATCACACCCCGAGGCGGACACGGCCGCGAGGAGCGCCGGCCGCCCGAGGGCGGGCCAAACGGGCCCGAGGGCGGCCGAGCGGGCCCGAAGCCGCGGTCAGGCGGGCACGAAGCCGCGCTCAGGCGGGCCCGAAGGCGCGGTCAGGCGGGTGCGACCGGTGGTTTGATCGGCGTGCGACCACGGCCGAGCAGCCACAACATGGCGCCCAGCGCGGCCACCTGCAACGGCCACCCCATCACGATCTTGGCGAAGCCGAGCGCCGCCACCGCCTCGTCCCCACCGCCGAACAGGTAAACCGGCCCCTGAACGGCCACCCGCACCGCGCACGGCAGCAGGAGCAGCCACGTCAGCCGCTGGCAGAGCCGCACGATGCCGGGATCCTTGTGCCAGGCGGTCGGATCGCCCGTCACCGAGCCGATCAGGAACCCGACGACCGGCCACCGCGTGACGATCGAGATCAGCATCGCCACCGCGTAACCGGCGTTGTAGAGGATGCCGGGCAGGAAGTAGTCCTTCGCGTCGCCGGACCTGCTGGCGAAGAACGCGCCGATCGCGATGCCGATCAGGCTGTTGATCACGAACTGCGGTGTGGATCTCTGGATGACCCGGATGAGCAGCAGCACCACCGACAGCGAGATGCTGATGATGAGCGACAGCTTCAGGTCTTCGCTGGAGATCCAGGACAACGTGAACGCGATCGTCGGGACGGCCGCCTCGATGATGCCGCGCACTCCGCCGAGGGCCTTGGCGAGCTGCGCTCGCACCGCCGCCTCAACGGTGTCGTGGGCGACCTCTTCCGCCTCAGCACTCACCTGATCAACTCCCTGGGCGCAGCTCGTAACGCGGATTGAACATCACCTTGCGCCCGTCCTGCATGCTGACCAGGCCTTCGGCCTTGACCGTGCGGCCGGGCTCGATTCCGGCGATCTTGCGGCGGCCGAGCCAGACCAGGTCGATCACGTCGGACCCGTCGTACAGCTCGGCTTCGAGGGCGGGCGCGCCGCCCCTCGGTCGCAGGGTCACCGTACGTAGCGTACCCGCCACGCAGAAGCGGCGGCGACCGCCACACGAGACGATCGGGGTGGCGCCGACCTCGTCGGCGTCCTCCCGGAGCTCCTGGGCCTCGATTTCGGACTGGCTGGTGGCCAGCCGACTGAAGAACCCGCGCAATCCCCCGCGTTTAGGGGGTTCTGCCGTACTCATGATGCATCAGCCTATGTGATGTCTGCTCTTAGCGAATCTCACTGATTTCAGGCCCTCGCTTGAACGGGTTGAAGCCCTGCCGCTGCTCGCCCGCCTCGCCTGCCTGCTCGTTCGGACGGCGCAGCGGGATGGGCTCCTCGCGGGCCATCGGCTCGTCGCCGCGGACCACGACGACGTCCTTGATGAAGTCGATGTAGGCCTGCGCGACCGCGTCGTCGGCGGCCGCCTTGCCGGAGATCACCGCCAGCAGGAACCAGCGCGGGCCGTCGATGCCGAGGTAGCGGGCCGGGCGGCTGTTGCCCTCGACCTTCATCTCGCCGGTCAGCTCGCTGCCGAACGGGCCCTGCCGCTCCTCCAGGTGCTTGGCCTGGGCCAGGATCTTGGTCTTGACCTCGTCCCACAGGCCGGAGCTGCGGGGCGCGGCCAGGGCCTGGAGCTGCAACGAGCTGTCCTCGTACAGGACGACCACGCCGACGTGCTGGTCTCCGACGGAGGCCAGCCGGACGTCGAACTCGGGGTTGTGCGGCAGCCGGAGGCCGCCCAGGTCGATCCGCTCGGTCTCCGGGTGGGGCTCGTCGGCGTCCCACGGGCCGGACTCTCGCGTTGGCGCCGCGGCCTCCTGATCGGCCGCCTGCTCCGGCTGCTCACGACGACGACGTCGGAACACGTTCCTCACTCTCCCTGCTCGTCGGGCCGTTGCGGGCCCGTGGTTCTCCGGGCCCTGCCGGGCCCCTTCCCGTCAGCGGCCGGTCGATCCGAATCCGTTGGCGCCGCGCACGGACTCCGGCAGCCGCTCGGCCACCGTGAACGCCACCCGCTCCACCCGCTGGATCACGAGCTGCGCCACCCGGTCACCCCTTCGCAGCCGGAACGGCTCCTTGAGGTCCGTGTTGATCACCGTCACCTTGATCTCGCCCCGGTAGCCGGCGTCCACGGTGCCGGGCGCGTTGACGAGCGTGACGCCGTGCCTGGCGGCCAGCCCGGAACGTGGGTGCACGAACGCGGCGTAGCCATCGGGCAGGGCGATCGCCACGCCCGTGCCGACGACGGCGCGCTCGCCGGGCAGCAGCTCCACGTCGCCGGCCGCGTAGAGGTCGGCTCCCGCGTCTCCCGGATGGGCGTACGACGGGATCGGCAGCTCGGGGTCGAGCCGCTGGATGAGGACCTCTGCCTCGGTCAAGGGTTCACCTCGTAGTCCTGGTGTTCGGCGGCGATGGCGGCCAGATCGCCGTGCTTGGCGAAGTGTTCCATGTTCACCTCGATGAACAGCGCTGCCGCGCGGACGGCGACCGGTCCGTCTGGGGCGCCGATGCGCCCCTCAGCCTCAAGGTACGCCTTTCTGCCGTCGATGCCGTTGCACCAGGCACGCAGGTGGAGTGTCGTGCCCACGGGAACGGGGAGCAGATAGTCGGTCTCCAGCCGTCCCGTCACATAGGGCTTGTGGAACAGGTAGACGGACATTCCGATGACTTCGTCCATGGCTGCGGCCAGGACGCCGCCGTGGGCGAGGCCCGGCGCGCCCTGGTGGGCTTCCCCTACCGTGAACTCGGCCTCCACAGTGGTGCCGTCGGGGGTTCTGGCGTTGAGGTGCAGCCCGGTCGGGTGGCCGGCGCCGCAGCCGAAGCACTGACTGTAGTGGGAGCCCAGGGTGGTGCCCGCCTGCGGCGCATCGGGATGCGCGGCGGGCGCCTGCGCGCCCGGCGGCGGGGTGGTGAGGGAGGAACGCGTCACGGGTGACGAGGTTACTCCGTGTCCTCACCACGCTTGTCGCCAGTGGCGTCCGGCGGGACGGCGGCCCCTTCCTGAGGGTCGCGCGGCCCCGGCGGTGGTGGATCGTCACCTGGAGGGGCGTCGCTGTGACCGGGTGGCAGCTCGGGTTGCTGATGTCGCAGCTCGGGCAGCGCCCGGTAGATCACGGCCGCCACCGGCACGGCCACGGCGGCCCCCGCGATGCCCGCCAGGATGCCCCCGACCGACAGCACGAGGATGATGGCCAGCGGGTGGAAGTTGAGCGCCCGCCCCACGATCAGCGGCTGCAGCACGTGGTTCTCGAGCTGCTGCTCCACGATGAGGATGCCGAGGAAGATCAGCGCGTAGACGAGCCCCTTGGCCCCCAGGGTGACCAGGGTGGCGATGGTGCCCGCGAAGAAGATGCCGACGATCGGGATGAAGCTGGCGAAGAAGATCAGCACGGCCAGCGGTGCCCACAGCGGCACGCCCATCCCTGCCAGCACGATGCCCATGATGAGGCCGTGCACGGCGGCGACCGCCACCGTGCCCTGGACGTAGTGGGAGAGCGTGGCCCAGGCGGCCCGCCCGGCCCTGTCGACGCGCGGCGACACCCCGCCGAACCCCCTCAGGAACCACGACCAGATCCGGTCGCCGTCCTTGAGCAGGAAGAACGTCACGAACAGCAGCAGCACGATGGACGCCAGCACCTCGACGGCCACCGCGCCGGCCGACAGCACGGTGCCGGTGATGGCGGTGCGCTGGGCGTTGAGCATGGTGGCCAGCTCGTCGACGTAGCCGGTGATCTGGGTCTGCTCCAGGTGCAGCGGGCCCTGGATCAGCCACCCTTGCACGGATCTGGCCGTCTCCTGCACTTGCTCGACCAGGTTGGGGAACTCCTCGCTGGCGCGCGCCCCGACCAGCCAGCCGGTGCCGACGAGCACGGCCAGGGCCACCAGCATGGTGATCCAGGTGGCGTAGATGGGCCGCATGCCGGCGTTGCGCAGCGAGTTGGTCAGCGGGAACAGCAGCGCGGTCAGCAGGAGGGCGATCGCCACGGGCAGCGCGACGAACGCCAGGCGGGCGATCGCCTGGACGATGAAGTAGACGACCACGCCGACGAGGATCAGGCACCCACTCCATGCGGCCATTCTGGCGAGCACGGGCGGCACGAGCTTGGTTGGGCGGTCGGAGAGCACGTGTTCAAGACTGGCACGTCCTGGCCCTGGATGCGCGCGGATATCGGCCCGGCAGCCGAGAGCGTAATGGCGCAGCACTTGAAAGTGCCGCTCACCTCCGGCAGATCGGGCCTGGGCAAGGGCAGGAGCGCGTGTCACCGTCATGGTCATGAAGACGGTGCTGGTCCTCACCCTGCTGGCGTCACTCACCCCCGCTCCCGCCTCCCGCGCGGACCTGGCGCTGGAGGTCCTGTCCAGCCGCCCCGACCAGGTGACCGGCGGCGACGCCCTGATCAGGGTGCGTGGCGCGAGCAGGGTGCTGCGCAACGGCGAGGACGTGACGGCGCTCTTCGAGCGGACGGGGAACGGCCTCACCGGCCTGGTGGACGGCCTGGTCGTGGGCGAGAACACGGTCACCGCCACGTCGGGGCCGCACAGGAGGTCGTTGAGGATCCGCAACCATCCCATCGAGGGCCCGGTCTTCTCGGGCGCGCACCAGTACCCGTTCCTGTGCAAGACCGAGCGCAGCGGCCTGGGCCCGCCGGTCGCGGACAACCAGGACGGCCAGGGCATGCGCGTCGAAGGCGGCTGGAGCAGGGACTGCTTCGCCCCGGTGGTGACCGACCGCCTCTACCGCTCCACGGACGGCACGTACAAGCCGATGCCCGAGCAGGGCCATCCCGCCGACCTGGCGACGACGACGCTGCTGGACGGCCGTACGGTCGACTTCGTGGTACGGCGGGAGCGCGGCGTGATCAACCGCTTCCTCTACTCGATCGCCATGATCGAGAACGGCTGGAACCAGCGGGCGATCTACCGCTTCGACGGCGGCGTCGCGATCGGCCACGACCAGGGCACGCTGGGCGGCGGCGCGCTCGACCCGTACGGGCTGGGCAAGGGCTACGCGGTGCTGCACTCCTCGGGCACCCGCACCTCCACCCACTACAACCTGATCCTGGGCGGCGAGACGGCCCTGATGGTCAAGGAGCGCTTCGTCGAGCGGCACGGCACGCCGCTCTACACGGTGGGCGTGGGCGCCTCGGGCGGCGCGATCCAGCAGTACGTCTACGGCCAGAATTACGGCGACCGG
The DNA here is from genome assembly GCF_039531895.1 of Nonomuraea monospora. Lineage (NCBI taxonomy): Bacteria > Bacillati > Actinomycetota > Actinomycetes > Streptosporangiales > Streptosporangiaceae > Nonomuraea > Nonomuraea monospora. The sequence continues at coordinate 127,860 of NZ_BAAAQX010000001.1, read as the reverse complement.
GTGATCGACGCCGCCATCCCGCAGTACTCCTATCCGGACATGGTCACCCAGACCATCCACGTGGGCGACTGCGAGCTGCTCGAACGCTACATGGACCACCACCCCCGCTGGGCCCGCTGGGACGACCGCACGGCCCTGATCGGCATGAACGCCAGCGACACGGTCGTCAACCCGCTCACGGGCCGGCCGGGCTCCGACGAGTGCGTCAACGGCTGGCGCGGTCTGACCCCGCTGACCATGAACCCGCTGTGGACGAGCAACAACGACCCCGAGTGGCAGCGCATGGACCCGCCGGGCGTCAAGGACACCGTCCAGTGGACGCACTGGGACGACCTGCGCAAGGTGTACGGCGTGGACGAGCGCGGCTACGCCCGTTCGACCTGGGACAACGTCGGCGTCCAGTACGGGCTGGAGGCGCTGGCGGGCGGGGTGATCACGCCGGAGGAGTTCCTCGACCTCAACGCCGAGGTGGGGTCGTGGAAGGAGGCGGCCGACATGGTGCAGGAGGGCTGCCCGTTCGTACGGACCGCCTGCCCGGCCGACCTCGACCCGTGGAGCGCCCGCAACGCGAACCTGAGCGGCGACCCGGCCCCGAGGCGGACGGGCGACCCGGAGGCGATCAGGAGCGTGCGGCGCAGCGGCCTGGTGTTCGGCGGCGACCTCGACCTGCCGGTCATCGACTGGCGGCACTATCTGGAGGAGCGGCTGGACATGCACAACGCGCACCAGTCGTTCGCCTCCAGGAAGCGCATGCTGGACCACGACGGCCGGGCCGGGAACCAGGTCATCTGGTTCACCGACGCCCGTCCTGACGGGCCGATGTTCGACCAGACGCCGGAGGCGCTCCAGGTCATCGACGCCTGGATGGCGAATATCCGGAAATATCCGGCGCGGGGCGTCGTCGGGAACAAGCCGCCCCAGGCCGTGGACCGCTGCTTCGCCACGGACGGCACCGAGATCGCCGCGGGCCCGCACGTCTGGGACGGTGTACTCGACCGCCGCTCCCCCGGCCCGTGCACCCAGCGCTTCCCGCTCTACGGCACCTCCCGCACGGTGGCTGGCGGCCCGATCGAGGGCGGCGTCTACAAGTGCCGCCTGCAGCCGGTCGAGCGGGCGGTCGCCAAGGGCCTGTACGGCTCGTGGGACCCGACGCCGGACCAGCGGGCCAGGTTGAAGCAGATCTTCCCGACGGGGGTGTGCGACTACTGAGCCGACGGTCCGCGGGCGACGGCTCCGTGCGGGCGTCGGCGGGGCGGCTACTGAAGCTCCGAGGGGACGGGCAGCTCCCGCATCGTCCGCAGGGGTGAGGTGAAGATCCACAGGAACGCCAGGCACGCCCCTACGGCCGCGACCATCAGCGTGTTCCTGACGCCGATCGCCTCGCCCAGCACGCCGCCGATCAGCGCGCCCAGCGGCATCGTCCCCCAGACCAGGAAACGCATGGTGGCGTTCATCCGGCCGAGCAGCGCCTCGGGGGTGGCGGCCTGGCGGAAGCTGAGCTGGGTGACGTTGTAGACGACCACGCCCGCCCCCATGCAGAACTCGTACAGCACGACCAGCCCGAGCCGCCAGTCGGCCTGCACCCACGGCAGCAGGAACGTCAGCGGCGCGGGGACCACGATGGCCAGCCACATGGTCGGCCCCTGCCCCAGCCACCGGGCCAGCCGCGCGTTGAACAGCGCGCCGGCGAAGCCGCCGAGCCCCGCCGCGGACATCAGCAGGCCGATCGTGCCGGCGCTCACGTCCAGCTCCCTGGCCAGCAGCAGCAGGGTCATCGGGTGGATGATCGCGGAGAACAGATTCGCGGTGCCGGTGCAGCCGGCGATGCGGCGCAGCAGCGGGTGGCCGAGCACGAACCTGACGCCTTCGGCGATCTCCTTGCCCAGGTGGGCCCTGGGCCGCTCCTGGCGCTCCTCCCGCTTGCGGATGGTGCCCAGGCACAGCGCCGACCAGGCGAACCCGGCCACGGTGATGATCAGCGCGAACGGCGCGGTGAGGAACTGGATCAGGTAGCCGCCGACGCTGGGCCCGCCGAGCTGCGCGACCGTGCGGACGACCTCCAGCGTGGAGTTGCCCTCGACCAGCCGCTCACGGCCGACGAGGTGCGGCAGGTAGCTCTGGTACGCGGCGTCGAAGAACACGGTGAACACCCCGAGCACCAGCGCCACGGCGTAGAGCTGGTAGATCGTCAGGACGTCCAGCCACCAGGCCAGCGGGACGGAGGCCAGCGCGAGCGCCCGCGCCCAGTCGCTGACCACCATGACGACGCGCTTGCGCCGCCGGTCGACGATCGCGCCCGCCGGCAGCCCGATCACCACGAACGCCAGCGTCTCGCACGCCGTCAGGACCCCCAGCTCGAACGCCGAGACGTCCAGCGCCGTCACGGCGACCAGGGGCAGCGCCAGCATGAGGAGCTGGCTGCCGACCTGGCTGGCGGTGTCGGCCAGGAACAGCCCCCGGAAGTCGTGGTCGCGTAAGAGGCTCACGAGCAGAAACCTCTCACAACCGATTGGGTAATTTCAACCGGTTATAGGGTGGCCTGCCATGGCCACCAAACGCCGTCCCGCTACCGAGGCCGAGGCCCGCGCGCTGGCCTCCGCCGTACGGCTGCGCATCCTGCGCCTGTGCCTGGACCAGGCGCTCACCAACAAGGAGATCGCCGACCGGCTCGGCGCGAACCCCGCCACGACCCTGCACCACGTGCGCAAGCTGGTGGAGACCGGCTTCCTGGTGGCCGAGCCGAGCCGGCCGGGCCCGCGCGGCTCGACCGAGATCCCCTACCGGGCCACCGGCAAGTCGTGGGAGATGGACGTCAGGGAGAGCGGCGTGACGGGCGGCAGGACCGCCATGCTGGACGCGTTCCTGGAGGAGATCAGGCTGGTCGACATCGAGGAGGGCAGCTTCACCAGGCTCGGGCTCAGGCTCACCCCCGAGGGGCACGCCGAGCTGACCGAGCGGCTGCAGGAGGTGTTCGACGAGTTCGCGCACCGGCCGCCGGCGCCGGGCGGGGAGGCGTACTCGCTCTTCCTCGCCGTGCACAAGGACGTCAGCAGAGACGCGTGACGCGGGGCGCGCATGCGCGCCCCGCGTCACGCGATCACGAGGTTCAGGCCAGGTGGACCTCGACCTTCAGCGTGTCACCGGACTCGAGCACGAACTCCTCGACGTTCCCGGCGGCGCACAGGTCGTCCTGCGCCTGCCGGACCAGCTCCAGGTCGGGCGTCCACACGGTCAGCCGCGACACCTCGGCCCGCATCGACAGCTTGGCCTCGGACTTGGCCTTGCGGATCTGCCCGAGCACCTCCGAGGCGACGCTCAGCACGGCGGGGTCGCCGGCGCCGCGCTCGACGGCGGGCCAGGAGGAGCGGTGCACGGAGCCCTCGCGCCACCACGACCACACCTCCTCGGTCACGAACGGCAGGAACGGCGCGAACAGCCGCAGCAGCACGTCGAGCGCCTGCCGCAGCGCCGCGTGCGCGGAACCCGCGCCGGACTCGCCGCCGGATCCGTTGCCGGAGTCGTCGTAGGCCCTGGCCTTGACCAGCTCCACGTAGTCGTCGCAGAACGCCCAGAAGAAGCGCTCCACGGCCTCGACGGCCCGCGTGTGGTCGTAGGCCTCGAACGCGTCCGTGGCCTCGCGCACGGCGTCGGACAGCGCCGCCAGCATGGCCAGGTCGATCGGCTCGCTCACCTCGGCGGCGGACTCGCCGGCGGCCAGCCCCAGCACGAACTTCGAGGCGTTCAGGATCTTGATGGCCAGCCGCCGGCCGACCTTGAGCTGCCCGGCGTCGAAGGCGGTGTCGACGCCGTAGCGGCCGTTGGCCGCCCAGTAGCGCACCGCGTCGGAGCCGTGCTGCTCCAGCAGGTCGATCGGGGTGACGACGTTGCCCTTGGACTTGGACATCTTCTTGCGGTCGGGGTCGAGGATCCACCCCGAGATCGCCACGTCGCTCCACGGCAGCGTGCCGAACTCGCAGTGCGACCTGACCACGGTCGAGAACAGCCAGGTGCGGATGATCTCGTGGCTCTGCGCCCGCAGGTCGGCGGGGAAGACCTGGCGGAACAGCTCGTCGTCGGTGCCCCACCGGCCGGCGATCTGCGGGGTGAGCGACGAGGTGGCCCAGGTGTCCATGACGTCGGGGTCGGCCATGAAGCCGCCGGGCACGCCGCGCTGCTCCTCGGTGTAGCCGGGCGGCACGTCGGAGGACGGGTCGACCGGCAGCATCTCCTCGGTGGGCAGGATCGGCGCGTCGTGGACGGGCTGCCCCGCCTCGTCGATCGGGTACCACACGGGGAACGGCACGCCGAAGAAGCGCTGCCGCGAGATCAGCCAGTCGCCGGTGAGCCCCTCGACCCAGTTGTCGTAGCGCACCCGCATGTGCGGCGGGTGCCAGGTCAGCTCGCGCCCGCGCGCCAGCAGCCGCTCACGCAGCTCCTCGTCGCGCCCGCCGTTGCGGATGTACCACTGGCGGGTGGTGACGATCTCGAGGGGCTTGTCGCCCTTCTCGTAGAACTTCACCGTGCGCTGCACGGGCCTGGGCTCGCCGTCGAGGTCGCCGGACTCGCGCAGCAGCTCCACGATGCGCTCGCGGGCGCTGTGCACGGTCTTTCCGGCCAGCTCCTTGTACGGCTCCGCCTCCACGCCCTCCGGCGGCTCGGGCAGCAGCCGCCCGTCCCAGCCGATCACGGGCCGGGTCGGCAGGTGCAGCTCCCGCCACCAGGTGACGTCGGTGAGGTCGCCGAACGTGCAGATCATCGCGATGCCGGTGCCCTTGTCGGGCTCGGCCAGCCGGTGCGCCAGCACCGGCACCTCGACGCCGAACAGCGGAGTCAGCACCGAGGTGCCGAACAGCTCCCGGTAGCGCTCGTCGTCGGGGTGCGCGACCAGCGCCACGCAGGCGGGGATCAGCTCGGGCCTGGTCGTCTCGATCCAGACCGGCCCCTTCTCGCCGTAGAAGGAGATCTTGTGGAAGGCGCCGGGCCACTCGCGGTCCTCCAGCTCGGCCTGGGCGACGGCGGTGCGGAACGACACGTCCCACAGCGTCGGCGCCTCGGCCAGGTAGGCCTCGCCGCGCAGCAGGTTGCGCAGGAACGCGCGCTGCGCCACGGCCCGCGACTCGTCGCTGATCGTGGTGTAGAGCAGCGACCAGTCGACCGACAGGCCGATGCGCCGCCACATCTCCTCGTACGCCTGCTCGTCGATGGCGGTGAGCTGGTGGCACAGCTCCACGAAATTGCGCCGGGAGATGGAGGTCTCCCGCTTGCCCGGCTTGTCCGGCGGCACGAAGCCGGGGTCGTACGGCAGGGACGGGTCGCAGCGCACGCCGTAGACGTTCTGCACGCGGCGCTCGGTCGGCAGGCCGTTGTCGTCCCAGCCGATGGGGTAGAACACCGACTTGCCGAGCATGCGCTGGTAACGCGCCATGATGTCGGTGTGCGTGTAGGAGAAGGCGTGACCGACGTGCAGCGAGCCGGACACGGTCGGCGGGGGCGTGTCGATGGAGTAGACGCGCTCGCGCGGCGCCGACCGGTCGAAGCGGTAGGTGCCCTCTTCCTCCCAGCGAGCTACCCATACCTGCTCCAAGCCGTCAAGGGTCGGCTTTTGGGGCATGGATGGACGGCGTAGTCGCTGTTGAGTCATGCCTCCTTATGGTACGGCTTCGCGGGCGTCGCAGCGGTAGAGACTAGTGTTCGTTACAAAGGGGAAGGGAGATCGACATGGCGGAGGACAAGCCCGATATCGCCTGGCGCGTCGTCGGCGGCCTGGTGGGGCTGGTGACGGCGTGGGCGGCCAGGAAGGTGCTCGGGTTCGCCTGGAAGAAGGCGACCGGCAAGGAGCCGCCCATCGACACCGACTCGCCCGAGGTCAGCATGGGCGAGGCGATCGGTTACGCCGTCGTCATGGGGGTCGGCATGTCCGTGGCGCAGATCGTGGTCAACCGGACCGCCAAGAAGCGCTACGACGCGTGGAAGTCGCTGAAGCAGGTGACTCCAGGGCAGTGAGGAACTCACTCGCCCAGCGGTCCACGTCGTAGGTGGCGACCCGGCGGCGCATCGTGCGCATCCGCCGGGCCAGCTCGTGCGGCGTGGCCCGCATCGCCGCCAGCATCTGCCGCTTGACGTCCTCCACGTCGTACGGGTTGACCAGGTACGCCTGCCGCAGCTCGTCGGCGGCCCCGGCGAACTCGCTGAGCACCAGCGCCCCGTGCAGGTCGTGGTGACAGGAGATGTACTCCTTGGCCACCAGGTTCATCCCGTCGCGCAAGGGCGTGACGACCATGACGTCGGCGGCCAGGTAGAGCGCCGCCAGCTCGTCGTGGCCGTACGACTGGTGGAAGTACCACACCGGCTGGTAGCCGAGCTGGGCGTGCTCGCCGTTGATCCGGCCGACCTGCAGCTCGATGTCGTCGCGCAGTTTCTTGTACTCCTCCACGCGCTCCCTGCTGGGCGTGGCGATCTGCACGAACACGGCCTCGCCGGGCCGCAGCCGGCCGTCCTTGAGCAGCTCGCCGAAGCCTTCCAGGCGCTGGCCGATGCCCTTGGTGTAGTCGAGCCGGTCCACGCCGAGCAGCACGTGCTCGGGGTCGCCCAGCTCGACCCTGATCTCCTTGGCCCTGTCGACGATGCGCGGCTCGCGGACGAGCGAGTCGAGCTGCGCGAAGTCCACGGAGATCGGGAAGGCCTGGGTGGTGACGATCCGGTCGTCGAGGAAGATCTCGTTCCCCTTGTACGGCAGCCCGAGCAGCCTGCGGCACAGCCGCCGGAAGTTCGAGGCGCCGCCGGGGAGCTGGAAGCCGACCAGGTCGGCGCCGAGCAGCCCTTCGACCAGTTCCTTGCGCCACGGCAGCCGCCAGAACAGCTCCGTGGGCGGGAACGGGATGTGCAGGAAGAACCCGATCCGCAGGTCGGGCCTGAGCTTGCGGAGCATCGCGGGCACGAGCTGGAGCTGGTAGTCCTGCACCCACACGACCGCGTTCTCATCGGCCGCTTCCGCGGCGGCCTCGGCGAAGCGCTGGTTGACGCTGCGGTAGGTCTCCCACATCTCCCTGTCGAAGACGGGCGTGGCGACGACGTCGTGGTAGAGCGGCCACAGCGTGGCGTTGGAGAAGCCCTCGTAGTAGAGCTCGACCTCACGGGCGGACAGCGGGATCGGGATGAGGCTCATCCCGTCCTGCTCGAACGGCTCCAGCTTCTCGTCGGGCGCCCCGTGCCAGCCGGCCCAGGCTCCGTGGCGGCGCTGCATCACCGGCGCTATCGCGGTGACGAGGCCGCCAGGACTCCTGCGCCACGAAGCCGTTCCGTCTGGCTCGATCGTGCGATCGACCGGCAACCGGTTCGCGACGATCAGAAACGAGCTACGGCCACTCAACGCAGTCCTCCTATGGGGTCAAATATCAGGAAAGCCGCCTAGCGCACGGCTCACAGCAGCCGCCACCGACTCCGGCCCCGCATGGGGGATGATCGCGGCGATGTGGGAATCGGGCCTGATGAGCCATGCCTCATCCGGCCCGGCGCCGAGCCTCTCAGCGAGCGAGCCGGTTCCATCCATCTCCGCGAGCCCGCGTACGGCGAGCGGCGCCGTAATGACCTTGCCCAGGACCTGCACAAACAAACTCGAATCGCACATATCGCCCAGCAGGACGAGGAATCCATCCCGGGTGTGCTGCCGCAACCGGCCCCCGGGTAGCGGCAGATCGGGCAGGATCACGCCGGGCGCGGGCGTGCACAGCGCTCCCTTGGGCGGGCGGCCCAGGAACGGGCGGGCCGGCTCGGGCGTGGTGAGCGGCGAGTCCACGTACCAGAAGGGCTCGGCGAAGCGCCCCGAGTCCACCTCCTCGATCCGGCCGCCCTCCAGCGCCGCGCGCCTGCGCATCCGCTCCTCCACGCTCCCCGGCACGAGGAAGCGCATGGTGGCGGCGGTGACCTCCAGGTTCTCCAGCGCGGCGGCGTGCCGCTCGGCGTGGTACGACTCCAGCAGCCCGGGCCCGGCCCAGCCGTTGAGGGCGAAGGCCAGCTTCCAGGCGGCGTTCTCGGCGTCGGGCACCCCGGAGTTCAGCCCCCGCGCGCCGAACGGGGCCACCAGATGGGCGCAGTCGCCTGCCAGGAGGACCCGGCCGACCCGCATGCGGGAGGCGAGCCGCGAGTGGAACCGGTACGTGCTGTGCCAGAGCAGCTCGAACGGCCGATCGCCAATGATCTGCCTGATTTTTCGCGAAATATCAGCTTCTGTCGGGATGAAGTCGGGGGCGATCTGCCAGTCGATCCGGTACGTCCCCCCAGGGCAGGGGTGGATCAGCACCTGGCGGCCGGGGTTCCAGACGGGGTCGAACCAGAAGCGCCGCTCGCTCTCCCAGCCCGGCAGATCCGCCTTGATGTCGCAGATCAGGAACTGGTCCTCGAACGTCTCCCCGGAGAACGTCACGCCCAGCGAGTCGCGGATCGCCTGCGCCCTCGCGCCCGCGCAGACCAGCGCGTACGACGCCCGCATCCGCCGCCGGCCGCAGTGCACGGTGACGCCGGAGTCGTCCTGGCTCAGCCCCGTGACCTCGTGGTCCCAGCGCACCTCGATGAGCGGCTGGGCCGCGATGGCCTCGTCGAGGAGCTGCTCGGTGCGCGTCTGGGAGATGTTCACGCACGGCGGCAGCGGCCCCTCACGCTGGAACGTCCAGGAGAACAGCTCGCGCTCGCGGTAGTAGGTGCGGGCCGTGGTCCAGGCCAGCCCCTCCTCCGCCACCCTGCCCGCCCCTGCGGCGGCCCAGATGTCGAGCACGTCGCGCTGCTGGCAGATGGACTTCGACCCGCCGCGCCCCCGCCCCGGGCGCTGGTCCAGCACCAGCACCGGCACGCCCCACCGGGCCAGCAGCAGCGCGGCGCTCTGCCCGACCGGCCCGGCCCCGACCACGATCACCTGGTGCTCGTTCATGACTGCAGCTCGTCCCACACCTGACGGTCGCGCTCGGCGGTCCAGACGCGCGGGCGCTCGACGCCGTGCAACTCGTCCCAGAGCCTGGAGACGTTGAACGGCAGGCAGTGCTCGAAGATCGGCCAGCGGCCGTAACGGGGTTCCAGGGCGGCGTGCGTGCGCTGGAACGCCTCCTTCAGCGACCCGGCCGCGCCCGTCTCACGCAGCATCACGGCCAGGAAGTCGCGCGTCTGCCCGATGGCCGACTCCACGCCCTCCTTGCCCCTGGCCACCGCGCCCCTGCCGCCGACCAGCGTCTCCGCCCCCAGCGAGGCGACCCGGTCGAGCGTGCCCGACGACCAGTCGCGGTGGAAGGCGTCGCCGGTGTAGAGGGCCGCCTGCGACTCGACGAGGTCGCCGGCGAACAGGATGCGCTGCCTGGGCAGCCACGCCACCAGGTCGCCCTCGGTGTGGCCGCGCCCGCAGTACTGCAGCACCAGGTCGCCGCGCCCGCCGCCCAGGTCGATCGTGAAGCGGTCGCTGAACGTGGCCGTCGGCCAGGTCAGGCCGGGGATCGAGGCGGGCTCCCTGAACAGGCGGGGCATTCTGGCGTACTCGCTGGCCCAGTCCTGCTCGCCGCGCTCGGCGATCAGCTCGCGGGTCTTCTCGTGCGTGACGATCACGTCCGCGCCGAACGCCGAGGCGCCCAGCACGCGGACCGCGTGGTAGTGCGACAGCACCAGGTACCGGATCGGTTTGGTGGTGTGCTCGCGCAGCCTGGACAGCCACTCGCGGGCCGCGACCGGGGTGGCCAGCGCCTCGAAGCAGACGAGGAAGTCCTCGCCCTCGATCGCGCCCACGTTCGGGTCGCCCTCGGCGGTGAGCGCGTACACGCCCTCCGCGAGCACCTCCAGGACCTGCTTCTTCTCGCCGAGGTCCGCCGACGAGGCGAACGGTTTGACCATCGCTCCTCCTGCCATCCGGGCGTAGCTCCGACAGAGGCATACCCCGCGGCGCGGCTCGCGCCCTCTTGACAGGCAAGTCGGGCGGTGGTGTGTTTACCGAACATTCGGTCAGTTGACGAGGGAGATCGCGTTGGAGAGCGCGCGCCGCATGATGGACGCCGACACCGCCTCCGCCGCCCTGGGCATCGAGCTGGCGGACCTGGCCGAGGGCCGCGCGGTGTGCCGGATGACCGTGACCGGCCCGATGGTCAACGGCCACGGCCTGTGTCACGGCGGGTACGTGTTCCTGCTGGCCGACACGGCGTTCGCGTGCGCGTGCAACACCTACGGCCCCGTCACGGTGGCGGCGGGCGCCGAGATCGCGTTCGTCTCCCCCGCCCGCGCGGGCGACGTCCTGGTGGCCGAGGCGGCCGAGCGCACGCGCTACGGCCGCAGCGGCATCTACGACGTCACCGTGCGGCGCCCCGACGGTCAGGTGGTCGCGGAGTTCCGCGGCCGGAGCCGGGAGTTGAAGTGAAACTTGGAGATCCCCCCGCCGCGCACGAGCTCGACCCGATCGAGTGCGTGTCCCGCGACGAGCTCATGGCGCTCCAGCTCGAACGCCTGCAGCGGACCCTGCGCCTGGCGTACGAGAACGTGCCGCTCTACCGGGACAAGTTCGACCGGGCGGGCGTGCATCCGAGCGACTGCAAGGAGCTCGCCGACCTGGCGAAGTTCCCCTTCACCACGAAGCAGGACCTGCGCGAGTCCTACCCGTTCGGCATGTTCGCCGTGCCGCGCGAGCAGGTCGCCCGCATCCACGCCTCCAGCGGCACCACGGGCCTGCCCACGGTGGTCGGGTACACCAGGAACGACCTCGACGTGTGGGCGGAGGTGGTGGCCCGCTCGATCCGCGCCTCCGGCGGGCGGCCCGGCGACATCGTGCACGTGGCCTACGGCTACGGGCTGTTCACCGGCGGCCTGGGCGCGCACTACGGGGCCGAGCGGCTGGGCTGCACCGTGGTGCCCGTCTCGGGCGGGATGACGCCCCGGCAGGTGCGGCTCATCCAGGACTTCCGGCCCAGCGTGATCATGGTGACGCCGTCGTACATGCTGGCCCTGCTGGACGAGTTCACCGCGCAGGGGCTCGACCCGCGCGAGTCGTCCCTGCGCGTCGGCATCTTCGGCGCGGAGCCGTGGACCGAGAAGATGCGCGCCGAGATCGAGGACCGCTTCGACCTGCACGCCGTGGACATCTACGGGCTGTCGGAGGTGATGGGCCCCGGCGTGGCCAACGAGTGCGTCGAGACCAAGGACGGGCTGCACATCTGGGAGGACCACTTCTACCCGGAGACCGTCGACCCGTTCACCGGCGAGCCCGCCCCGCAGGGCGAGCTGGTCTTCACCACGCTCACCAAGGAGGCCATGCCGGTCATCCGCTACCGCACCCGCGACCTGACCCGGTTGCTGCCCGGCACCGCCCGGCCGGCCTTCCGCCGCATGGAGAAGGTGACGGGACGCACCGACGACATGATCATCCTGCGTGGCGTGAACGTGTTCCCGACCCAGATCGAGGAGCTGGTGCTGGGCGTCGAGGGCCTGTCGCCGCACTTCCAGCTCCGCCTGACGCGGCCCGAGCGGCTCGACGTGATGACGGTCAGGGTCGAGGCGCGCCCCGGCTTCCCCGGGCGGCGGGAGGCGGGCGAGGCGCTGCGCAGGGCGGTCAAGGACACCGTCGGCGTCAGCGTCGAGGTCGAGGTCGTGGACCCGGAGACGCTGGAGCGGTCGGTCGGCAAGCTCAAGCGGGTCGTCGACCAGCGGAAGACCTGACCCCGTGACCACCGCGAACCCCGCCCGCCGGCGCGGGCGCGGCCACGACCCCGAGTCGGTGCTGGCCATCGCCGTGGGCGTGTTCAACGAGCGCGGCTACGACGGCACCAGCATGGCGGAGCTCGCCAGGGCGCTCGGGGTCACCAAGTCGGCCATCTACTACCACGTGCCGGGCAAGGAGCAGCTCCTCGCCCGCGCGCTGGACCGGGCGCTGGACGGGCTGTTCGCGATGGTGGCCGACCCGCGTGCCGCCTCGGGGGCCGCGATCGACCGGCTGGAGTGGGTGCTGCGGCAGAGCGTGCGCATCCTGGTGGAGCGGCTGCCGTACGTGACGCTGCTGCTGAGGGTGCGCGGCAACAGCGTGACGGAGCAGGCGGCGCTGGAGCGGCGAAGGGAGTTCGACCGGTTCGTCAGTCACCTGGTCAAGGAGGCGGCGGCGGAGGGCAGCATCCGCGCCGACGTGGACCCCGCGCTGGTGACGCGCCTGCTGTTCGGCGCGGTCAACTCGATCACGGAGTGGTACCAGCCGTCGCGCGGCGCCTCGGCGGACGATCTGGCTGAGACGCTGCTCACCATCATCTTCGACGGCCTGCGCTCCCCTAGGGGGTGAGTTCGTCCCGCTCCTGGTCCTGGGGCAGCGAGGGGCGCTTGACCCGCAGGTCGTCGCGGATGGCCGCACCCAGCTTCTTGGTGGCCAGGCGGTTGAGCGCGCCACCGGCGATGGCCCCGGTGAGGAAGGGCCCGAACGTGGTCAGATGGCGTCCCAGCGTCCGCATGAGACGGTTGCGCAGGGCGGTCTTGGTGGCGGCTCCCAGTGCCAGGGAGACGGACGCGGGCGCGAGGGGGTCGATGCCGCGCTGTTTGGCCCAGGCCGCGGTGAACGCGACGGCGCGCTGGGTGCCGGAGCCCTGGACGTGTACGCCATAGACCTCGTGCAGCTCGGCCAGCATCTTGACCTCGATGGCGGCGACGACGATGGTCTCGGCGACGAGCTGAGCGGGGGCGGAGAGCAGGAGGGGTGGCGCGGCGAACTCGGCCGCTGCCAGTGCTCCGCCGATAGCGCCGACCGTCATCGTGGCCTTCTGCGCGGTGCGCACAAGGTCGTCGGCGAGCTCTTCGCCGGTCAGGCCATGATGATGCTCGGCAAGGGTGTGCAGATCTCTGATCGGGATGCGCGGCGCGATGTTGAGGAAGACGTCGGCCAGCCAGCGGCCCCGGCCGATGCCGGTCTCCCGTGCCCTCTTGGCCCCGGCGGACAGCGCCTGGGCTAGTCGGCCGAGCAGCTTGCGCCGCTCGGCCGGCTCGAGCTCACCGGGAGCGGTGAGCCTGCCAACGAGCTCGCCGACCTCATGTTCGGGGTCGGCGATCTCACTGCCTGGTTGCTGGTCTTTCTCTGGTGCGGCCACGCGGTGCCTCCGTTTGGTCTTGGTCGCGATCGCTCAGGGAGTGCCGTTCGCGCGCCCCGGGCTCCTTCGCTCCAGGATTTAGGCGGCGCACTCCCGGCAGACCTGCTGGCCGTTCTTCTCAGAGGCCAGCTGGCTGCGGTGGTGCACCAGGAAGCAGCGCGAGCAGGTGAACTCGTCGGCCTGACGGGGGATCACCCGCAGGGAGAGCTCTTCGTTCGACAGGTCCGCACCGGGCAGCTCGAGCGACTCGGCCAGGTCGGTCTCGTCGATGTCGATGCTGCCAGACGACTTGTCGGTGCGCCGCGCCTGAAGCTCCTGGAGGCTGTCCTCCCCCAGGTCGTCGTCTGTCTTGCGCGGGCTGTCGTAGTCGGTAGCCATTGTGCTTACTCCATCCCCCTCATCTATATGTCTTCGCGCTCATCGCGCGTCTTCTAACGTCCGGGAAGCCCATCTTGTGCCCGTTCCGTCGGGGAGATTTCCCATCGGTACCCCGCGGAAACGGACAACGAACCTCCCAACACGTCAGGGCCTGCTGCCGACGGCAATGGTTAGCCAAATATGGCGAAACCCACAGCCTTGGCGTCATGCACCACCGTGTTCGACGGCACATCCAACCACATGTGCGGCGTGGATGAGACGCCCCCCGTGACTCAACACGCACACGAACGCGACAGAGCGGCCCAGCCGGTCATCGCAACGGAAGCCGAATGGTCACGACCAGCCCTCCACCATCGCGCGGCACAGCGGTGACGTTCCCGCCGTGCGCCTGCACCACCGCACGGACGATGGACAGCCCCAGACCCGATCCCTTGGCCGAATCCACGCGGTCCGCGTGAAGCCTCCTGAACGGCTCGAACAGGCTGTTCACCTCGTACGCCGGCACATGCTGTCCTGTGTTGGCCACCTGAACAACCAAGGCACCGTCCGCCATTCCCGTTCGGATCCAGACTTTTCCGTTTTCGGGAATGTTGTACTTGACGGCGTTCTCCAGCAGGTTGCTGACAGAGCGTTCCAGGAGCACCGGATCGCCGATGGTAGGCGCGCTGACCAGTTCGGTGGAGACCGTTACGCCGTGCTCTTCCGCGAACGGCGTCACCTGTTCCACGGCGGTCTGGGCGACCTCCATGACGTCGAGGGGTTTGCGCACGGCCAGCTCGCGTTCGCTCCTGGCGAGCAGCAGCAGGCCCTCGATGAGCTTCTCGTTGCGGGCGTTGACCTCCAGGAGGGTGCGGCCTAGCGCCTTGAGGTCCTGGGAGGCCTCCGGATCGGACAGGGCGATCTCCAGGACCGTCCTGTTGATGGTGAGGGGGGTGCGCAGTTCGTGGGAGGCGTTGGCGACGAATCTGCGCTGGGTGTCGAAGGCGACGTTGAGGCGGGCGAGCATGGCGTCGAACGTGTCGGCCAGCTCCTTCAGCTCGTCGTTCGGGCCTTCCAGGCCGATGCGCTGGTGGGCCAGGGTGCTCTCGGAGAGCTTCTTGGCCGTGGCGGTCATCTGCGCCACGGGCTTGAGCGCCCGGTCGGCCACGAAGTAGCCGATGATCAGCGCCAGGATGCCGACACCCACGAGCGCCATCACCGAGCTGGTCAGCAGGGCGTCCCTGGCGTTCTGCACCGCCAGCTTCTGGAAGCTCTGCATGGCCTGCTGGAACTGCGCGTCCACGGTGGGCGGCAGGTTGGTCTCGAAGATCGGCCACGCGGCGCTGATGGCGTTGCCGACGATGGCGTAGACGGAGAACAGCAACGCGGCCGCCGCCGCGAAGACCAGCGCGCTGTAGGTGATCGTCAGCCGCCAGCGGATGCTCACCTTGCCGGGAAGCTCCTTCACACGCTCCATGGTGGAGCGTGGAGCGGGCCGTTGCGTCGGCGGGGGCGGGCCGTCCCAGGCGGGCGGCCCCTTGGGCGGCGGCGCTTCCTGCACGCGCGTCGCCCTCCTGGCCGAGTGCGGGCTGATCATCGGATGCGTCGGGCCCGCCTCGCGGTCTGACCGTTCACTCACAATTTGTACCCAACCCCGGGCACAGTCTCGATCACCTGAGGCTCGCCCAGCTTCTTCCGCAGCGTCATCATGGTCACCCGGACCACGTTCGTGAAGGGATCGATGTTCTCGTCCCAGGCCTTGTCCAGCAGGTCCTCCTGGCTGACGACGGCCCCTTCGGCCCGCATCAGCTCCTCCAGGACCGCGAACTCCTTCTTGGTCAGCACGACCTCCCTGCCGTCGCGCTCCACCAGCCGCTTGCCGGGGTCGAGCTTGATCCCGGCCCGCTCCAGCACGGGCGGCAGGGCGGGCGCGGAGCGGCGGCCCAGCGCGCGGACCCTGGCGACCAGCTCGATGAACACGAACGGCTTGGCCAGGTAGTCGTCGGCGCCCAGGCCGAGGCCCTCGACCTTGTCGTCCACGTCGCCCGAAGCGGTCAGCATGAGGATCCGGGAGGCGGTGCGCTGCTCGACCAGCCGGCGGCACACCTCGTCACCGTGCACCACGGGCAGGTCGCGGTCCAGCACGATGACGTCGTAGTCGATGTAGGAGGTCCGTTCCAGGGCGCCGCCGCCGTCGTAGGCGACGTCCACCGCCATGGCCTCGCGCCGCAGCCCCGTCGCGATCGCGTCGGCGAGCACCCGCTCATCCTCTACAACCAGCACCCGCACGCCGGTACACCTCTCTCCGATTCTGGGCACTCATTCTGCCCACAGGCTCGATAAGCGCACGGTAAGGCATGTTCAGGGGTCGGTGACGTAACCGTCAGGCAGAGTGGCGCGAAATTCATGTTTCGGAGGGCGACAACCCGGGGTATGCCTGCGGGACACCCCTTGCCCGGTCTTCATCCGGCAATGGGAGATTCGCCCCCTGCACGAGTCGAACCCCCCAGAGAGTAGGTGAGATGGGCGAGTTCACGACCACGATCGAACACCGCCTCGACCAGGCTTACAAGGGCCTTCGGGAGGCCCGTAGCGTCGGCGACGACTACCTCGCCGACACCCTCACCGCCGAGATCGAGGACCTGCGCCGGCTGGCCGACGATCACGGCATCCCGTTGCCCCGCTGACCCCATGCGAAACGGCCGGAGCCTGTCCGGCTCCGGCCGTTCGTCGCTCCTCCCACTTCCGCGAGACCGACCCGCCGTACTCCGGTCGCGGTCTTTCTGGAGGGAGGGAAGGGCGATCAGGAGTCGCGTTCGGGATTGAGCGGTGCCAGCAGGTCGTGCAGCTCCTCGAACAGCCCGGGAGCGGCGCACACCGCGTAGTCCGGGCTGACCGGACGGCCGTTCAGCCCGGCGAGCCTGGCCCCCGCCTCGGTGGCGACCAGGCCCGCCGCGGCGTAGTCCCACGGGTTGATGCCGCGCTCGTAGTAGGCGTCCACCCGGCCGGCGGCCAGCGAGCACAGGTCGACGGCGCATGAGCCGCCGCGCCGGATGTCCCGCACGCGGGGCAGCACGTGGGCCACCACCTGTCCCTGAACCTCCCGCCGGCCGACGAGGTAGCCGAAGCCGGTCGAGACGAGGGCCTGCGCCAGCGGCACCCCGGTGTTGCAGCGCAGCGGCGAGCCGTTCAGCCAGGCGCCCTGGCCGCGCGCCGCGGTGAAGACCTCGCCGCGCGCCGGCACGTTGACGACCCCGGCCACGATCTCGCCGCGCACCTCGACGGCGATCGACACCGCCCAGTCGGGCAGGCCGTACAGGAAGTTGACGGTGCCGTCGATCGGGTCGACGATCCAGCGCACGTCGGACTCGCCGGGCTCCTCGCCGCCCTCCTCCCCGAGGATGCGGTCGCCGGGCCTGGCGGCCAGGACGCGCTCGCGGATGAGCTCCTCCGAGGCCTTGTCCAGCGTGGTGACCACGTCGGTCGGGCTGGACTTGGTCTCGATCTCGCCGGACATCGTGGGCCGCTTGGCCAGCAGCATGTCGCCGGCCTCGCGGGCGATGTCCTCGGCGAGCGTCAGGAAGTCCGTCATCACGCCACCGAGTCCGGGCGCTTCCACTCCTGGCCGAGCACGTGCTGGCCGAGGAAGGCCAGGACGGTCTCGTACCAGGCGATGACGTTGCCCGGCTTCAGGATCCAGTGGTTCTCGTCGGGGAAGTACAGGAACTTGGCGTCCACCTCGGTGCGCCGCAGGTCCCACCACAGCCGCAGCGCCTCGCCGATCGGCACCCGGTAGTCCTTGTCGCCGTGGATGACGAGCATCGGGGTGGTGATCCGGTCGAGGGCGTTGTGCGGCGACAGCAGCGAGTAGCGCTCCGCGCCGGGCAGGCCGAACTCGCGCTGCCAGTACATCGCGGCGTCGGTGGTGCCGGAGAACTGGTCGAGGTTCCACAGCGAGGCGTGGGTGACGATGGCCTTGTAGCGGTCGGTGTGACCGGCCAGCCAGTTGGCCATGTAACCGCCGAACGAGCCGCCCATCGCGGCGACGCGCTCGCTGTCGATGTCGTCCCTGGCCAGGGTGGCGTCCACGATCGCGTCGAGGTCGGCCTGGGTGCGCGGGCCCCAGTTGCCCCAGCCTCGGTCGATCATGTCCTGGCCGTAGCCGGTGGACATGCACGGGTCGGGCATGAGCACCGCGTAGCCGTGCTGGGCCAGGATCCACGACTGCCAGCGCCACTGCCAGTCGTTCCAGGAGCCGAGCGGGCCGCCGTGGATGAACAGCACGAACGGGGCGGGGTTGGCGGCGGAGGCGCCTTCGGGCAGGGCGAGCCAGCCGCGGATGGCGGTGCCGTCGTCGGCGGTGGCGGTGACCTCGGTGAGCGTGCCGGGCACCTCGGGGCGCGGCGCGGGCGTGGGCAGGTCGGCGATCTCGCCGGTGGCGGCGTCGATCCTGGCCGGGGCGGGCGCGAGGTTGACGGCGCTGCGCAGGGCGTAGATCCAGCGGCCGTCGGGCGACGGGTTGAGGCCGAGGTAGGAGGCGTCGTCCTGGGTGAGCCTGGACAGCTCGCCGTCCAGCGGGACGCGGAAGACGGGGCGGCGGCCCTGGTGGTCGGCGGCGACATAGACGGCCGAGGAGTCGGGCGCCCAGTCGACGTCCGAGGGGAACAGCTCGCCCGCGTACGCGCGGCCCTCGCCGGTGGCCAGGTCGGCGATCCACAGCTCGCTGCGGGCGGAGACGTCCAGCCCGGTGAGCCGGTCGCGGGAGCAGGCCAGCTTGGTGCCGTCGGGCGAGACCGCCAGCGGCCCGGTGAAGTCGTAGGCCTCGTCGGACAGCAGCACGCGCCGCTCGCCGGTGGCCACGTCGATGGCGACCAGTTCGGTGCGCAGCTCGCCCTTCGGCAGGGCGACGCGCCAGGTGGTGATCACGGTGCTGCCGTCGGGGGTGAGCTCGAAGCCTCCCTCGCGCAGCGCGTCGCCCGCGTCGGGGGTCAGGTCGCGCACGTCCTCCAGGCGGTCGGCGCCGAGCCTGGCCGCGAACAGCCTGGGCCGGCCCGGCCCGAGGTCGTGGTCCCAGTAGCGGACGGGGTAGCTCTCGTGCAGGATCGCGCTGATGCCCGCCTCCTTGCGGGCCTTGCGCCGCTCCTCGTCGGCCGACTCCTCGCCGTCGAGCACGTCGGAGACGAACACGACCACGTCGCCCGCCGTCCGCACGCCGCCGATGCCGCCCGGCCTGGTGGCCACCTGGCGGGCCTCGCCGCCCGCCCGGGGCAGCAGCCACAGCGCGGGCACCTCCTCGCCGGCGTCCTTGACCGTCGGGTCGGGGCGGGCGGAGGTGAACAGCACGTCGCCCCCGGCGGTGAAGACCGCGGCCGACTCGCCCTTGGCCGAGCGCGTCAGCCGGTACGGCTCGCCGTCCAGCGGGACTGCCCAGAGCGCGGTGCCGTACGACTTGCCGTCGGGGTTGAGAGATTGGACGGTGGAGATCAGCCTGGATCCATCAGGCGAAAGCCGGAGAGAAAGGACCCGGGGAATGGCCACATAGTCACGAATGTCGTTGAATGCGCTCACTCGATCGAACCTACCTCGCAGAAGGGACCGTCGACACTCCCGCATAGGGTTGTCACGTGGGAATTTACGACGCCTTGCTGGTCCTGTCGTTCGGCGGCCCGGAGGGGCCGGACGACGTGATGCCGTTCCTGGAGAACGTCGTGCGCGGCCGTGGCGTGCCGCGCGAGCGCCTGCTCGAAGTGGCGGAGCACTACCAGAGCTTCGGCGGGGTCAGCCCGATCAACCAGCAGAACCGCGACCTGATCGAGGCGCTGCGCCCGGTCCTCGACGTGCCGGTCTACTGGGGCAACCGCAACTGGCACCCGTTCGGCGAGGACACCGTGCGCCAGATGCACGCCGACGGCGTCAGGAAGGCCGCCGTCTTCGCCACCTCGGCGTTCGCCGGCTACTCGAGCTGCCGCCAGTATTACGAGGACATCAAGCGCATCTCGTTCGAGGGCGGCCCCGAGCTGATCAAGATGCGGCACTACGGCGAGCACCCCGGCTTCGTGGCGGCGATGGCCGACCACACGCGGGCGGCGCTGGAGCGGCTCGGCCGCGACGACGCCAGGCTGGTCTTCACCGCCCACAGCATCCCGGTCACCATGGCCGAGACCGCCGGCCCCGAGGGCGGCCTGTACGAGGCGCAGCTCCGCCGCAGCGCCGAGCTGGTCAGCCGGGCGCTGGGCCGCACCGAGCCGTGGGACCTGGTGTGGCAGTCGCGCAGCGGCCCGCCGCAGGTGCCGTGGCTGGAGCCGGACGTCTGCGACCACCTGCGCAAGATCGAGGCGCCGGCCGTGGTGCTGGTGCCGATCGGGTTCGTCTCCGACCACATGGAGGTCGTCTACGACCTCGACACCGAGGCCAGGGCGGTGGCCGCCGAGCTGGGCCTGCCCATGGAGCGGGCCGCGACGGCGGGCACGCATCCGCGCTTCGTGGAGATGGTGCGTGAGCTGATGGAGGAGCCCGAGCCGGTGCCCTGCCCGCTCACCTGCTGCCCGCCGCCGAAGCGGCGGCCTCAGGCGTAAGTTCTGGCGTACGCCTCGGCGATCCCCATGACCTTGTTCACGTAGTCCCACGAGTGGTTGTAGAACCAGATCGCCTTGCGGAGCCTCTCGCCGCCCTGCCCGGCCTTGTTGGCGCACAGGTAGTTCGCCGCGCCGGGCACGGCGTCGTAGGGGCTCCAGATGTCCTTCTTGCCGTCACCGTCGCCGTCCACGCCGTAGTGCTTCCAGGTGGCGGGCATGAACTGCATGGGGCCCAGCGCGCCCGCGCTCGACGGCCCGTTGTTGCGGCCGTGGCTGCTCTCCACCTGCCCGATCGCGGCCAGCACCGTCCATGACAGCCCGGGGCAGCGGGTGGCGGAGACCTTGTACAGCTCCAGGTAGCTGCTCGGCCTGCCCACGCTGACCTGCTGCTCCTGGGCAGGCTGCCGCTGGGCGGGCTGCTGCTGCTTGGGGGCGCGCGCGGCGGCGTCCAGCACCACGACCTGGGCGCCCTTGCCGAGCAGCTTGCGCACGCCCGCCTGGCCGATCTTGCCCTCCTTGCCGTGCAGCAGCACCGCGACGCCCGGCGCGAACCCGAGCGTCCTGCCGACCTCCGCGCTGACCAGCCCGTCCACGCCGGTCAGCCCGAGCGAGGCGGAGGCCGCGACGCGCAGCCTGGGCCCGCCGTCCACCTGGTACGTGGCGCCCAGCACCATCCCGTACTTGCGCATCGCGCCCGCGTCGGCCACCAGCTCGCCCCTGGCCAGGGCGCTCCACACGGCGGGCTGGTCGGCGACGGGCTGCGGCGTCCACGAGCGGAAGCCTGAGGGGTCGACGGCCAGCAGGTTCAGCCCGGTGCCCGAGACCTTGACGGCGCCCGCGTCCACGATGGTGACCTTCTGCACGTGCTTGAGCTTCGCGAGCTTGAGCCTGGTCTCCTTGGGCACCGTGCCCGGGGCGATCGCCAGCACGCGGGCCGGCGTGGAGGTGACGCCGGCGCCGCCCGCGCCGAAGTCCTTGACCGGCTCGGTGGTGGGCACGAGCTGGTCGAGCCGGGGTGCGGCGGCGTCCGTCCGCAGCGCGGTGGCGCGGGGTTTGGCGCGTGCCGGCTCCTGTGCGCTGAGCAGGTCACCGTCCATGATCACGACGACACCGCCGGCCGCCGCGGTGACCGCGAGCACGGCGGTGACCATGAGCATGACCGCGCGGACAGTGGGAAGACCGGACACTCGGGACACGTTAACTCACGCCAGCCCGAAACCACTTGCGATCCCGACATATGTACGCAAGGGTTAGCTGCTTGAGTAAGGGGGAAACAGCGTGGTCGGGCCTTACCGGGGGTTGTTCGAAAGGCCCGGCACGAAGGCTTTCGTGCTGGCCGGGCTCGTCGGCCGGATGCCGATGTCCATGCTCGGCATCGGCGTCATCCTGCTGATCACCGGGCTGACCGACAACTACGCCACCGCCGGAGCCGTCGGCGCCGCCTCCAACCTGGCCTTCGCCGCCGCCGCCCCGCTGTCGGGCCGGCTGGCCGACACGTTCGGGCAGAACCGGGTGATCCCCCCGTTCGCCGTCGTCAACGCGCTGGCGCTGGCGGCCCTCATGATCTCCGCGGGAAGCGGCCTGCCCGAGTGGACGCTGTACGCCTCCGGGCTGGTCATCGGCGCCACCTCGCTGTCGCTGGGCTCCATGGTGCGGGCCCGCTGGTCGGTGATCCACGGCGGCACGGACCGGCTGCACACCGCCTTCGCGTTCGAGTCGGTGGCCGACGAGGTCGTCTTCGTCACCGGGCCCGCGCTGGTCACGGTGCTCGCGACCACCGTGAACCCGTACGCGGGTCTGACCGTGGCGCTGGTCTGCATGCTGATCGGCTCGCTGGCCCTGGCCGCGCAGCGGCGCACCCAGCCGCCCGTGCAACTGGTCAAGTCGTCGGGGGGCACGCCGATCCTGATCCCCGGCGTCGCCCTGCTCGCGGGCGTCTCCCTGGCGCTGGGCGCGATCTTCGGCTCCGTCGACCTGATCACCGTGGCCTTCGCCCAGGAGCAGGGCGTCAAGTGGGCCTCGGGGTTCCTGCTGGCCTCGTTCGCGGGCGGGTCGATGGTGTCGGGGCTCTGGTTCGGCTCGCGCAACTGGCGGATCTCGCTGCGCGCGCGGTTCGTCCGGGCGCTGATCCTGTTCGTGGTGGGACTGCTGCCGATCCTGTTCATCGGCAGCCCGGGGATCATGGCGGCGGCGCTGTTCCTGGCCGGGTTCGCCATCTCGCCGACGCTCATCACCTGCTTCTCGCTCACCGAGCGGCTGGTGCCGCAGTCGCTGCTCACCGAGGGCATGGCGTGGATCTCGACCGCGATCACGCTCGGCGTGGCGCTCGGCTCGTGGGCGGGCGGGCAGCTCACCGAGACGTACGGGGCGTCGGACGCGTACCTGTTCTCCATCGTCGCCGCGGCCGTCGCCGTGGTCGTGGGCATCGGAGGTTCGGGTTTGCTGAGACTTCCCGCGGCTCCTTCACCCTCGCAGAGCTGATCCGCTACGGTCGGGACATCCCTCGCAACACCCATCACACTGGAAGCACTAGTTATGTCCCGACAAATCAGTTCACTCCTAGCTATCGCGGCTGTTTGCGTCACCCTCGCTCCCGCGCCGGCCTTCGCCCAGGCGCCGAAGAAGGAGCCCGTCGACTGCGAGCAGGTCAAGTGCATCGCGCTGACCTTCGACGACGGCCCGGGCAAGTACGCGGGAACGTTGCTGGACACGCTGAAGAAGTACGACGCGAAAGCGACGTTCTTCCTGGAGGGCCAGTACGTGAAGAGCCGCCCCCAGTACGTCAAGCGCATGGCCGCCGAGGGCCACGAGCTCGGCAACCACAGCTACAGCCACCCCGACTTCACCAAGAGCGAGGCGGCGACGATCAAGAGCGAGATCCAGAAGACCCAGGACGCGGTGAAGAAGGCGGCGGGCGTCGAGCCCAAGCTGCTGCGCCCGCCGTACGGGCTGGCCGACCTCCAGGTCGCCGACATCGCCGCGGAGTTCGGCATGCCGATGATCCTGTGGACCGCCGGCTCGCAGGACTGGAGCACCAAGAACGTCGACGCCATCCAGAAGCAGACCCTGGCCGTGGCCAAGCCGAACGCGATCATCCTCATGCACGACTGGGTGAAGCAGACGGTGGACGGCATGCCCGCGCTCATCAAGACGCTGCAGAACAAGGGCTACCACCTGGTCACGGTCTCCGACGTGGTCAAGAGCGAGAACCTCGAACCCGGAGACATCTTCCCCGTTCCCGCGGGCTGGGAGAAGTGAGTATCGTTCGCGTCTAACCGGAACTGAAGGGGTGCCCGTGGCCTTCGTGAATTGGGCGCGCAACCAGTCGGGCACCCCTGCCGAGGTGCGCACTCCGTCCTGTGCCGAGGACGTCGTGCGCGCCGTGCGGGACGCCGCCGCCACCGGGCGGCGGGTCCGCATGGTCGGCACGGGCCACTCCTTCACCGGCGTCGCGCTCACCGACGGGATCATGCTCGAACCGGACGCCCTGACCGGGGTCAGGACCTGGGCGGGCGACCGCGTCACCGTGCTGGCGGGCACGCCCCTGCGGGTGCTCAACGAACTGCTCGACAGCCGCGGCCTGGCCCTGGCCAACATGGGCGACGTCACCGAGCAGACCGTCGCAGGCGCCATCCAGACCGGCACCCACGGCACGGGACGCGACAGCGGCGGCCTCGCCGACCAGGTCACCGAGCTGGAGCTGGTGCTCGCCGACGGCTCCGTCGCCACCGCCGCGCCCGGCGAGGACCTGTTCGACGCCGCCCGCGTCGGGCTGGGCGCGCTCGGCATCCTGACAGCCGTCACCCTGCGGGTCGAGCCCGCCTTCCTCCTGCACAACCGCCGGCGCAAGCTCGCACTCGGCGACGTCGTCGCCTCACTCGACGAGCTGACCACCGCCGAGCACCTGGACTTCTTCTGGCTGCCGCACACCGAGGCCTGCCTGGTCAAGACCAACGACCGCAGCCCCGGCCCGGCCAGGCCGCCCGGCGCCTTCCGCCGCTGGCTGGACACCGTCTTCCTGGAGAACACCGTCTTCGGCGCCGCCTGTGCCCTCGGCGCCCGCCTGCCCGGGCTGATCCCCCGGATCAACGCGCTCAGCGCGGCGGCGCTCGGGGACTCCGAGTCGGTGGACGTGTCGTACAAGGCGTTCACCGCGCGGCGGGACGTGCGGTTCCTGGAGATGGAGTACGCCGTGCCGCGCGAACGCCTCGCCCAGGCGCTGCGCGAGACGCGCGACCTGATCGAGCTGATGGACTGGAAGATCACCTTTCCGGTGGAGGTGCGCGTCACGCCGCCCAGCGACGCCTGGCTGTCCACGGCGTACGGACGGGAGTCCGCTTACATCGCCTGCCACGTCTACCGGCCCACCCCGAACCCCGCGTACTTCGAGGGCGTCGAGGAGATCATGACCCGGCTCGGCGGGCGGCCCCACTGGGGCAAGCTGCACACCAGGGACGCCGCCTACCTCGCCAAGGTCTACCCCCGCTTCGCGGACTTCGCCGCGCTGCGCGACCGCCTGGACCCCGGCCGCCTGTTCACCAACCCCTACCTGGACACCGTCCTCGGGCCCTGACTCGCCGGGACGCCGCCGTCCCCCTGCTCCTCATGGGACGGCACCTCCTCGAACTCCTCCTCCTGGGTCGGCGTGGCGCTGGGCGTGGCCTCCCGCGACGGCTCCACCGTGTCCGACGGCGTCGGCGCGGGCGTCGGCGTGGGCCGCACGCTCGGCGACCTGGTGGGCGTGGGCTTCGGGGTCGCCGTCGGCGTCGGATCCGGGGTCTCGGGCAGCGGGTAGGCGGGCTCCTCGGTCCACGTCCGCGTCTCCCGGGTGGCCGGAGCCTGCTCCTCCTCCTGCCGCCGCTGCTGCTCCTGCTGCTGCTGGGCCTTGGCCGGCGTCTTGCCGGTGACCTGCTCGTGCACGGTCTGCTGGGCCGCCGCCTGGTAGACCAGGATGCCGCCCATGCTCACGCCGAACACGATCGCCGCCGCCGCGCCGACCTTCAGCCACGGCAGCCTGAACGCCGCCCGCCGCACCGCGGGCATGACCAGGGTCGTGTCCCGCTCCTCCTCGACCGGCTCCCCCCGCCGGTTCTTCAGCGGCGCGTGCTGCTTGACCCGCTCGCCCGTCTGCTTGAGGTAGTGCGTGTAGACGGCCGTCGCGACGGTGCTGGCGACGCTGACCACCGCCGCCCCGATCACCGTGCCCGCCACGCCGAGATACGACGCCGCCACCGCCGCCGTCACCGCGGCCAGGGCGCTGCCCAGGATCTGCGGCATGCTCAGCTCGAACTTCCGCTGCTCACCGCTCATCCCCCGGATCAGTCCTTCCTGGCCATGCGTTCGGTAAAGAGCTGTCTCGTGAATAGACGCGAGTGCGTGTCCTGTTGTTCCTGTGACCTGCGTGACAGGCATCCTTCTCACTCGTGCCCCGACGACTCGGCCTGCCCTCCGTATACCTCGCCGCGGCCGTGGCAACGGCCGCCACGACCGCCGTCCCTCTCGCCATGACACCCGCCGCGGGACTCTCCCTGCACCCCGAACAGCCGGAGCCCGCCCGGCCCTACATCGTCACCGCCCGTGACCGGGAGGCCGCCCGCGACCTCGTCGGCGAGGTGCGGTGGCGGGTGCGCCGCTACTACACCTCCGCGCTGCCCGGCTTCGCCACCTTCCTCACCCCGGGCGAGCTGGACGAGCTGCGCGCCGACGCGCGCGTGCGCACGATCGAGCCTGACCGCCAGATCCACCCCATGGCCGTGCGCTCCACGGAACGCGCCCCATCGGTGCGGGCGAGCGGCGCTGGCACCACGCTGTACGTCGTGGACAGCGGCGTCGCCGTCCGCCGCCCCGCGCTCGACGACCGGGCCTGGCGCGCCTTCGACGCCACCGGCGGCACCGGGCGGGCCTGCGGCGACCACGGCACCCGCGTCGCCGCGCGTGCCCACGACGTCGCCCCGAAGGCGGGCCTCGCCTCCGTGCGGGTGCTCGGCTGCGGCGGCACGGGCACGCTCGCCGACGTGCTGGCGGGGCTCGACTGGATCCACCGGCACGCCCGCGGCCAGTCCGTCGCGCTGCTGGCCACCGACGGCGCCGACTCGCCCGCCCTCGCCAGGTCCGCGCGCTCCCTCGTCCGCTCGGGCGTGTTCGTCGTCGGCGCCGCCAACGGCGACGCCTGCCGGCTCGCCCCCGACGGCCGGGTCTTCTCCGCCCACGCCCCGTACCTCGCCGGAGTCGCCGCCCGCCATCTCGAACGTCATCCGAACGCCGACCCCGCCACCCTCTCCACCTGGCTGGACTGCACCCCCGCCCGAGGCGCGATTCGCCAGAACCCGTCGAGGCCAAATAACCTCCTGGTACGCAACGGCGGGCTCTGAAGGCATGGACACCACAAATGTGACCGGCGTCACATCGCCCCGGGGCTATCCCAGGAAGGCGATGTTCGGACATGCCGGGTACGGTGCTGGCAGGCAACCGGCACACGCGAGAGACTCAAGGGTCCGGGGGAAGAATGGCGACGCTGACGAAGGGACTCGCATGCAGGAGCTCCGACTCGTCGCGGTGAGTGAGGACGGCACCTACCTCGTGCTGGCTACTGCCGGGCGGGGTACGCGCTTCACGCTTCCCGTGGACGACCGGCTCCGTGCTGCCGTCCGCGGCAACTTCTCCCGTCTCGGCCAGTACGAGATCGAAGTGGAGAGTCCGTTGCGCCCCAAGGAGATCCAGGCCCGCATCCGTGCCGGAGAGACGGCAGAGGAGATAGCCGCGACCGCCGGGATCCCGGTCGAACGAGTCCGCTGGTTCGAGGGGCCCGTGCTCCAGGAACGCGAGTACGTCGCCCAGCAGGCACAGCGCGTCGCCGTCCGCATGCCAGGCGAATCCGCGCCTGGCCCCACCCTCGGCGAGCTCGTCGCCGAACGGCTGACCAGGCGCGGCGTCCCCACCGACGAGATCGACTGGGATTCCGCCAAGCGCGACGACGGCCTGTGGCGGGTCAAGCTCGGCTACGTGTGGAACGGTCACACCCGCCACGCCGAATGGCTCTTCGACCCGCGCAAGCGGCACGTCACCCCGCACGACGACGAGGCCATGCGCCTGTCGGCCGCCGACTTCGACCCCGACCCTGCCGTGGTCGAGGACACCACGGTGACGCCCTTCGCGCCCCGGGTCGCCAAGCTGCAGCCGGTGCCGCCGCTGTCCTCCGAGACGCTCGCGTTCCCTTCCGTGGTGCGCGGCGAGCCCGAGGAACCAGCCGTCCCCTTCACCCCGCCGCCCGCCCCTGCCCCGGTCAGAGAAGAACCGGTGGCACGTGAGCCCTTCCGGCCCGAACCGCCCGCCCGTGAAACCGGCTATGCCCGTCCCGTGGACACCTCGTCCCGTCGTGGCGGGTCTTCGCCGTGGTTGCCCGATTTTGGGTCGGGGAGGGGGGAGCACGAGTCCATCTACGCTCCAGCCACCCCGCCACCTTCCCGCCCCGACACCCACCCCGACGCCCGTCCCGACACCCGTCCCGACACCCGTCCCGACACCCGTCCCGACACCCGTCCCGACACCCGTCCCGACACTGCGCCGCCGCCTCGTTCCGAGAGCGCGCCGTTGCCTCGTTCCGACGCCGCGCCGTCGCTTCGTCCGGAGAGCGCAGCGTCGCCTCGTCCCGAGAACCTGCCGTCGCCTCGCCCTGACGCCTCGCCGTCGCCTCGTCCCGAGAGCGCGCCGTCGCCTCGTCCCGAGAGCGCGCCGTCGCCTCGTCCCGAGAGCGCGCCGCCGCCTCGTCGCGAGACGGCAGCGTCGGTGTCCCGGCCTGAGACGGCAGCGCCGTCGCGTCCTGACGCCGCTCCGGCATTCCGTCCCGACGCCGCGCCGTCGCCTCAGCCTGACGCCTCGCTGGTGGAGTCCCGGCCGACACCGGTCGCCGAGGAGCCCGCCGCCCACACCCGGCCCGCCGCCGAGCCCGCCCCTCAGACCGGGCCTGCACCCGAGCCCGCCGCCCACACGCGGCCCGCCACGGAGCCCACCGTCCAAGCCGAGCCCGCGCTGGGCTCTGCCGTCGAGCCCACCGAGCTCAAGACGCCCACCACCCCGGAACCAGCCGCCACCGCCGCGCCCGAGGTCGCGGCCACCACGCCTAGCCCGGCGGCACCGCCGAGCCCCGCGGACGCCCAGGTCACCGCGCCGCGGAGCACCGCACCCCAGGCCACCACACCGCCGCCCGCCGAGGCGACCCCGGCAGCGCCCGCCGCCGCGACCGCAGGCGTGGAGACGGGCAAGGAGCCCGCAGCCGCGACGGAGCCCGAGACGGC
Source organism: Nonomuraea monospora (assembly GCF_039531895.1). NCBI lineage: Bacteria > Bacillati > Actinomycetota > Actinomycetes > Streptosporangiales > Streptosporangiaceae > Nonomuraea > Nonomuraea monospora. The sequence continues at coordinate 99,552 of NZ_BAAAQX010000001.1, read as the reverse complement.
AATCGCCTCCGCTCAACCGCAAGTGGCAGAGACCCAGCCGCAGGTGGCAGAAGCACAGGCGGCGGACACATCGCCTGCGCAGGCTGACGCACCTGAGGCCGCTGAGGCACCCGAGGCCGAACTCACCGCAAGCTCCGCTCCAGCCACGAAGACAGACGCCACCACGGCAGACGCGGCCACAGCAGACGTGGCCACAGCAGACGTCACCACACCGAACGTCGCCGAGCAGACCGAAGCCGTCAAGCACGCCGAAGCCGCAAAGCAGGCGGAAGCGGTCGAGCACGCTCAAGCCGTCGCGAGCATCGACACCGCCCCGGCCCAGGCCTCCACCTCGGAGCCCGCACCGGCAGCCACCGAGCAGGCGACCGGCTCCACACCTGCGGCGACCACTTCCGAGCAGCCGCCGTCGCCCACGACCGCACAAGCGACCGCAGCCGCGCAGCCCACTGCCACACAGCCGACCGGCGCTCAGCCGGTTGCCGCGCAGCCAGCCGACGCTCGCCCCGCTACCGCGCAGCCGTCCGACGCTCAGCCCGCCACCGCGCAGCCGTCCGACGCTCAGCCCGCTACCGCGCAGCCAGCCGACGCTCAGCCCGTTGCCACACAGCCAGCCGACGTCCAGCCTTTGGCCGACCAGCCCACCGACGCTCAGCCCTCGGCCGCGCAGCCGCCCGCGCCCGCGACCGCGCCCGAGCAGCCGACCACGCCCGTGCCCGCGCCGAAGCAGCCGACCGCGACCGCACCGGAGCCACCGGCCGCGACCGCTCCGGCGCAGTCGGCGGCGACTCAGCCGGAGCCGGTCACCCCGGACAAGCCCACCACCACCGAGCAGCCCGCTGCCACGGAGCACCTCGCCACCGAGCAGCCCACCGCCACGGAGCAGCCCGCCGAACCGGCCGCAGCGGCTGAGAAGCAGGCCGTCACGGAAGCGGCACCGGCCGTCGAGACGAAGGCCACCGAAGCGGCACCGGCCGCCGAGAAGCAGGTGGTCGCCGAACCAGCAGCCGAGGAGCGGGTCGCGTCCGAGGAGGAGGCGCCCGAGCCGGAGCCCGTGCAGGAGACGAAGCCTCCCGCACCCCAGCCCAAGCCCAAGCCCGCTCCGGCGGTGCCGGCGGCGCGGGCGGGCGGCAAGGACGAGGGCAAGGAGGAGCCGCCGGTGCCGGTGCCGTCTCCCCCGCCCGCCCCGGCCGCCCGTCAGGCGCGCAAGGGTTCGAGGGGCCGCCGGGCGTCGGTGCCGACGTGGGACGAGATCATGTTCGGCGCCCGCCGCCAGGACTGACCGCAGGAGACGACACCACCGATCACGCCGTCACGTCGGGCACGCGGCGGGCTGCATGCCAGGAACCCCTCCATGGCCGCACCCCGCGTCCCCGCAAGAGTGACCGGCCCGGGTCCGCCGCGCCCCGCCACCGGCGTCGGCCGACCGCGTCACGAGCAACCGCGCCAGTCACCGACGCCGGCCAGCCCCTGTCGCAACCCACTCCGCCTCAACGCCGTCCGGCCCCTGTCGCTACTCGCCGCGCCTCAACGCCGGCCAGCCCCTGTCGCAACCCACTCCGCCTCAACGCCGGCGAACCCCCGTCGCAACCCACTGCGCCTCAACGCCGGCGAACCCCTGTCGCGACTCGCTGCGCCGCAACGCCAGCGAACCCCCATCGCGACGCCTCAGGCGGGGAGCCCCGTCACGACTCGCCGCGCTCCAGGAACGGGGCCAGCCACTCGGGCGTCACCTCCGCCGCGAACTCCACCCCCTGCGCCTCCGCGACGTCGATCGCCGAATAACCGCCCTTCCCGGCCCCGACCCCGGCGATCAACGTCAGCACCCCCGCCCGCCGCTGGAACCACGTCTGCCGCAACCGCCACCCCACCACGGCCCGCCGTTCGACCACGGCCTGGGCTCGTCGCAGCGACCCCGACCGCACCGCCAGCCGCGCCCCGTCGTACCCGTGCCCGAGCGACGCGTACCGATCGAGCCCGAGCGGCACCCCCGTCCCCGCGAGGAGCAGCGCCAGCACGAGCAGGGCCCACCACAGGAAGCCCCCGGCGAGCCACAGCCCGGCGAGGCCGGCGGCGGTGAGGAGGAGCCAGGGGAAGACGGCACGGAAGAGGCGGCGACGGCGGGCGACGGGCGGGTGGGGGCGGAGGGGGGCGTGGTAGGGGCCGATCGCGTCGCCGGTGACCTGGATGGCGACGGTGCGCGGCACGTCGGGCAGGAGTTGCCCGCGTGTCTCCGAGTCGCCGAGCCCGGTCACGATGGCCCACACGCGTACGACGCCGGCCCACCGTTCGGCCAGGCCGTCCACGATCTCGTAGCCGCGCACCCGCTTGGACTCCAGCGACACGCTGCGCCGGTTGATCAGCCCGCGTTCTGCGACCAGGTAGCCGTCGCGGCGTTTGAGGACGAAGTTCCAGTTGAAGACGGCGTACATGAGGCCGCCCGCGAACGGCATCGCCAATACGAGCAGCGCCGCCACGCCGAGCAGGAGGGAGGGGTGTCCCCACAGCCACTCCCCCGCGCTCAGGGCGTCGTCCTGGCTGAGGCCCAGGTCGTCCCCCCATTGGAGGGCCAGCCCGATCGCGCCGCCGATGAACGCGAACGGGGTGAGCAGGTACGCGCCGGACAGCGGCCCGTACAGGAGCCACTTGCGGGGCACGCCGATGATGGGCCGTTCCTTGGGGCCGGGGGCGGCGTGCGGAACGCGGGCGTCCTCGGGGACGGCGGTGCGGCGCAGGAGGAGCGCTTTGAGGCGTTCGGCCTCCTCCAGGGAGACGCCGGCGAGCTTGGCCTCCTCCTCGTCGCCGCTCGCCCCCGTGTCGATCTTGAGGATGGTCAGGCCGAGCAGGCGGTGCAGGGGCGGGGTGGAGACGTCGACGCCGCGGATGCGTTCCAGGGGGATGGTGCGGACGGAGCGGCTGATCAGGGAGCGCTTGGTCTCCAGGCGGTCGCCGACGATCTCGTACGTGAAGGTGGCCCATCGGATGGTCGAGAACACCACGGCGGCGACGACGCCGACGGCCGCGTAGGCGTACGACCTGGCTGAGAAGCCGCCCACGAACAGGACGCCGACCAGGGGGAGGAGGAGGGAGGGCAGCATCCGGACGGGGTCGATGAGCAGCACCTTGGGATGGAGGCGCTGCGGTGCCCGGCGCGGCAGCGGCGGCCCGCCGGGCGCGGGGGTCGGGCCCCCAAAACCGCCGACCGGCCCGCCGGGCGCGGGTGGCGCCCAGCCAGCGGGGGCGCCTGCCGGATGAACGGGAGGACCGGCCGGATGAACGGGGGGACCAGCCGGGTGAGCGGGAGGACCAGCCGGGTGAGCGGGGGGATTGGCCGGCGGAGCCGGAGGATCGGCCGGCGGAGCGGGAGGAGCCGCCGGGTGAGCGGGGGGATTGGCCGGCGGAGTGGGAGGGGGCTCATCGCCGTGGGGGCGATCCTCGGGCGCGCTCATGTCGCGTCGTCCCTGAGCTCCTCCGCCCGCCGAGCGAGCTGCTCCGCCACCTCGGCCGCCACCCGATAGTCGAGCCCCTTGATCGTCGACGACCCCGCGTGGGAGGCCGTCCTGATCTCGAGCGTGGCCAGCCCGAGCATCCGCTCGAACCACCCCTGCCCCTTGTCGACCGTCTGGATGCGGCTCACAGGCACGAACACCCACTCCCTGGTCAGGAACCCCGACCTGGCGTAGACGACGTCCCCAGAAAGCTCCCAGCGATGCACGAAGTACCGTACGAACGGCTCGGCCACCAGGAACGGCAGCGTGACCGCCATGACCCCGACGGGCAGCAGCCACGCGTCGGCGGCCAGCCATCGCGGCACCCACGACCAGTCGGTGCCGTCGATCCACCGCGACACCAGGAGTGAGCCTCCCAGGAGGAACACGAAGGCGACCAGCGACTCCAGCAGCCACATCCGGATGGCCTTGGGCGAGACGCGGTTCGCCGGATCGCGCAGAGCGCCCATTGACGTCACAAGGCCAGCTTATGGCGCGAACCCGGCAGGCGATCTGTCCACGGCCCAGTAAGCGCGGCGCGGGCGCGGATTCGTGCGTAAAGATCCGCCGCCCGTCCCGGCGTGTCTGCCGCGCCCGCGCGCGGCGTCGGTGCCATGCTCGTGGCGGCCAACCGCAGGCTGTCGAGCTTGGCCACGTCGGCGGCGCCACGTACGTGCCAGCCAGGCCCGGCCAGCGTGTGACCGCACCACTGCGCGAGTGCCTCACGCAACGTGGCAGCCGCCGCCCGTTCGAAGCGAGCGTGTACCGCATGCCCCCATCTGGGCGCAGCTTATTTTGGGGACGCCGACGGTCCGAAACCCATGTCCGTTTCACCGGCACGGGCGGCCTTCCGGGGGCGAATGCGAACACCACATGCGCTCCGGAGGGCGTCGATGTGGCCAACCTCACTACGCGAATGCCCTCAATCTTGCGCTTTTCGGATCCTTTACCGACCACCGACCATCGAGAAACGGTCTGCGCACCGCCGAGAGCCGCGTAGCATCGTCCGGCATGGGGCTGTGTAACGCGGCATCGCGCATGCGACGCTTCGCTGTCAGTGTGACGGCGGCGGCGATCGCACTGTCGCTGTCGGGTTGCGCCAGTCTCGGTTTCATCGGCAGATCCCAGGCGCAGGACATCGCCGAGATCAACGTCTCCAGTCCTGAGCTGCGTGAGGGCAAGCCGCTGCCCAGCGATTACTCCTGCAAGGGCGACCAGGGAAGCCCGCCGCTGCGCTGGTCCAGCCAACCGCTGTCCGAGGCCAAGTCGATCGCCATCGTGGTCGACAGCCACACGTCCGAGAAGGCAGCGGTGCACTGGGTCCTCTACGACATCCCGGCCACCACGACGGAGCTGGGCCCCAACGCCGCCGCCGACCCGCCAGCGGGCACGGGGCAGGCGCGGGTGACCAGTGGCAAGGTCGGTTACGAGGCTCCGTGCGAGGCGAAGGCCGGCTATCGGTTCACGGTGTACACGCTGAGCGGCAAGGTGGGTCTTCCGGCGGGCTCCCCGCTGCCCGCGGTCCTGAAGAAGATCGCGGAACAGACCATCGCCCGCGGCCGTCTCACGGTGGTGGACATCCAGTGAGAGGCCGATCACGGCAGGTAGTGCCGGTGTACCAATTATTCACGTAGGGTGTGACAACTCTCATAGTGGTCCGACACAATCAGATCCAATTGTTAGGCACTGGTGATCAAAGGGGGCAGATCGCGTCGATGGCCGCGCGATCTCATCGGTGCCAGAGGGAGGCCATGGCTTTGAGGGTGGTGCAATGATCGCGGTCGTAGTGAGCTTGGTCGCTGTCGTGCTCCTCGTGCTCGTCGTCGTGGCACTGGGCATGCGCTCGATGAACCGCAGGGAGAGCTCGCTTCCTCCGGAACGGCTGAAGGAGATGGCCGAGAAGGAGGAGCAGACACAGACTCGTTCGACGGACCAGTTCGCGGCGCACGAGCCGCGGATGGCCAATTTCAGCCCTGACTTCAGTCCGATCGACGAGGTCAAGGCCAAACCGGTGCGTACCGGTCAGCGTGGCAGGCGTGGCGTCGACGAGTGGGGCAACCCGACGACCGACGACGATGACGAGGAGTTCTGGGCCAACATCCGCAGTGACGCGGAGGAGGGCGAGTTCGGCGCCGGGGGCACCGTGGCCGCCAGGAAGGGCGCGTCCCGTCCGGTGGAACGTCCCGAGGCCGAGCGCCAGCCCAAGCGTGGCGAGCGCCCCGCCAAGCGGCCCGAGCGCGCCGCCAAGCCGCGGCCCGCCGCCGCCTCCGCGGGCGTCGACCCCAACGCGGCCACCGTTCAGGCTCCTCTTCCGCAGCGCCAGCCCGCCGCCGCGTCGGCCAACCTGGCCGACCTGGTCGAGCCGCAGAAGCGCGCTCCCAGCCAGGCCGAGCTGGCCGACCAGCGCACCATGACGTTCGCGGCGCCGACGCCCGACGTGCTGAGCATCCTCGGCGCGGCGGCCCAGCCGGTGCCCGCCCCCACCCGTCCCGAGCCGGCCCCCTCCCCCCGGCCCACCCCCGTCTCGTCCAACGCGATCTCCTCCAACGCCTACCCCGGCACCGCGAACGGCAGCGGCTCGTTCCCCGCGGTGAGCCCGACCTCCAGCGGCAACTTCCCGGCCGCTCCCGGCCCCATCCACGGCGCGCCGACGAGCGACCCGTTCCCCGCATACGGCGGCGGCGCGGCAGACGCGCTCGAGAGCACGTGGACCCAGCAGCCCACGGGCACCACGTCCGGCTCCTGGGCGGCCTCGGCCGACATCCTGGACGACCCGGCCCCCGCCCCCTCCGCCACGCCCTACCCCGGCGCCAGCTCGTGGCCGGCGTTCGAGCAGCCCGCCGCGCGCTCGTCGTCGTCCTCGTCCTATCCCGCCTCGTACGAGGTGCGCTCCGGCTGGGCCGTGGCCGACGACTCCGACCCGCTCACCGGCCCCTCCCCCGCCAGCGGCACGCCGACCGTGCCCGGCAGGGCCGTCTCCAACTACGACGTGCTGTCGTCGTCCACCCCGACGCCGCCGGTTCCGCCCGCCTCCCCGTTCGCGGCGGGCGCGTACGAGACCGGCGACATCACGACCAGTCCCGCAGCCTGGCCCGACCCGCCGTCGGCGGGCAACGGCGCCGCGGGGACGTGGCCCGGCCAGCCCGCGCAGGCGCGCGGCGACGGCCGCGGCAACCACCGGCGCGGCCCGGATCAGCAGGACTATCCGCACGACTACTACCGGTGATCTCCAGTACCCATTAATAGGTAAAACCAGCGCGACTCCCCCCTAAAGCGAGGACGACGGAGCCATAGGGTTTGCTCCATGTTCCGCGACACGCAGAGTAGCTGGATGAGCACCCTCCGGCATGATGTGCCAGCCTCGCTCGTCGTCTTCCTCATCGCGGTGCCCCTCTCTCTGGGCATCGCGATGGCCTCCGGAGCGCCGCTGGCCGCCGGGTTGATCGCCGCCGTCGTGGGCGGCGTCGTGGCGGGCGCGCTGGGCGGTTCGGCTGTCCAGGTGAGCGGCCCCGCCGCCGGGCTGTCGCTGGTGGTCGTGGATCTCGTGCACACGTACGGGTGGCGCGCCACCTGCATGATCACTCTGCTGGCCGGGGCCGTCCAGCTCGTGCTGGGAGTGTTGAAGGCGGCCAGGGCGGCGCTGGCGGTGTCGCCGGCCGTGATCCACGGCATGCTGGCGGCCGTCGGCGTGATCATCGCCCTGTCGCAGCTGCACGTGGTGCTGGGCGGCAGCCCGCAGAAGTCCGCCGTCGCGAACGTGCTGGAGCTGCCCGGCCAGATCGCCGACCTGCACGGGCACAAGGTGGCCGTCGGCATCCTCACGATCACCGTCCTGGCGTTGTGGACGCGGCTGCCCAGACGCGTCAAGGTGATCCCCGCGCCGCTGGCGGCGCTGGCCGCGGCGGCGGTGACGGCGTGGGCGTTCGGCTGGGACGTGACGCGGGTGGACCTGTCCGACAGCCTCGGCGAGTGGGCCTTCCCCGTGCTGCCGCAGGGCGACTGGCACCTGGTGGTGACCTCGGTGCTGCTGGTGGCGCTGCTCGCCGGGTGCGAGTCGCTGCTGTGCTCGGTGGCGATCGACGGCATGCACGGCGGGCGCCGGGTGGACCTCGACCAGGAGCTGACCGGCCAGGGCGTGGCCAACATGGTCAGCGGCGCGCTCGGCGGCCTCCCCGTGGCCGGGGTGATCGTGCGCAGCACCGCGAACGTCCGGGCGGGCGCCCGTACACGCTGGTCGGCGATCCTGCACGGCGTGTGGGTGCTGGTGTTCGCGCTCGGCTTCGGCTGGACGATCACGCTGATCCCGCTGGAGGCGCTGGCCGCGCTGCTGGTGCTGATCGGCGTGCAGATGGTGAACCTGGGCCACATCAGGAAGGTGCACGGGCACGGCGAGGTGCCGGTGTACATGGTGACGATGGCCGCCGTCATCCTGCTCGGCCTGGCCGAGGGGGTGCTGGCGGGGCTGGCGCTGGCCGCGCTGCTCGCGCTGCGCCGCCTGACGTGGGTGACGGTGCTCAAGCGGGAGGACCGCGACGGGCGGCTGAACGTGACGATCTCGGGGTCGCTGACGTTCCTGGGCGTGCCCAGGCTGACGCACGAGCTGCGGACGATCCCCGCGGCCACGACCGTCGACCTCGACCTGAACATCGACTTCATGGACAACGGCGCCTTCGAGGCCATCCACTCCTGGCGGCTCGACCACGAGCGCATGGGCGGCACGGTGGTCATCGACGAGCTGCACGACGAGTGGTACGCGCTGGCGGCCAGCGGGGCGCGCACGCTGCCCGCCAAGTCGCCGCTGAAGGCGCCGGACCGCTGGTGGCTGCCGTGGGCGCACCGGCGCCGCGAGCAGGAGCCGGTCAGCGTGTCCCACGACGGCGCGCCGGAGTGCCTGCTGACGGCGGGCGCGCGCGAGTACCACCGCCGTACGGCGCCGCTCGTCCGGCCCATCTTCACCGAGCTGGCCCGCAAGCAGCAGCCGTCGCATCTGTTCATCACGTGCGCCGACTCCCGCATCATGCCCAGCCTGATCACCGCGAGCGGCCCAGGCGACCTGTTCACCGTGCGCAACATCGGCAACCTGGTGCCGCGCAAGGGCTCCGAGCCGCACGACGACTCGGTGGTGGCGGCGATCGAGTACGCGACGCAGGTGCTGGGCGTGCACACGATCACCGTGTGCGGGCATTCGGGCTGCGGCGCGATGGCCGGGGTGCTGAGCGGCGGGGTGCAGGCCGGCAGCCTGCCGGGGCTGCGCAGGTGGCTGCGGCACGGTGACCACAGTTTGGCCACGTTCATCGAGACCGAGGGCGAGCGGCTGCACGCCGGGGCGCTGGACGTGCTGTGCCGCGTCAACGTCCAGCAGCAGCTCGAGAACCTGCGCACCTACCGCAAGGTCGACGAGCAGGTGCGGGCGGGCAAGCTGGAGCTGGTCGGGCTGTACTTCGACATCGGCTCCGCCCGCGTGCACCTGGTGCCGCCGCTGCGCCCTACGCTCTGCGTGAAGACGTTCGATCGCACGGTGGTCACGAGCGAGGATTGAACCCATGAAGGTTCTGGTCATGGGCGGGTCGGGGTTCCTGGGGCGCGCTGTCGTGGAGGCGGCGCTGGCGCGGGGCCATGAGGTGACGACGTTCAACAGAGGGCGCAGCGGGGCCGACGTGCCCGGCGTGGAGGCCGTGCGGGGCGACAGGGAGGTGCGCGCGGACCTGGAGCGGCTGGCCGAGGGCCGCCAGTGGGACGTCGTGGTCGACACCTGCGGCTATGTGCCGCGCGTGGTCGGCGAGTCGGTGGCGGTGCTGTCGGGGCGGGTGGCCACGTACGCGTTCGTGTCCAGCGTCTCGGCGGTCGACGGCTTCCCCGCCAAGCCCGCCGTCGAGGAGGCGCCCGGCTGGGCGTGCGCGCCGGACGCGGGGCCCGACGACGGCGACTACGGGGTGCTGAAGGCGGGCTGCGAGCGGGCGGTCGAGGAGGGCTTCGACGGTGACGCGCTGATCGTGCGGCCCGGCGTCATCCTCGGCCCGCACGAGGACGTGGCCAGGCTGCCGTGGTGGCTGACCAGGATCTCCCGTGGCGGCAGGGTCCTGGCCCCCGGCGAGCCTTCCGGGCCGCTGCAGATCGTGGACGCCCGCGACGTGGCGGTCTTCACCCTCGACCAGGCGGCGCGCGGCGCGTCCGGCAGCTTCCTGGTGACGGGCCGGGTCGGTGAGACGACGTACGGCGCGTGGCTGGCCGAGTGCGTGGCGGCCACCGAGTCCGGCGCCGAGCTGGTGTGGGTGGACGACGCGTTCCTGGTGGAGCAGGAGGCGGGGGCGTTCGTGGAGCTGCCGCTGTGGAGCCCGCCGTCGGAGATCAGGGACAACTTCTGGAGCGTCCCGACGGCCAAGGCCGTGGCGGCCGGGCTGCGTACCAGGCCGGTGGCCGAGACGGTGCGCGACACGTGGGCCTGGCTGCGCGAGATCCCCGAGGACAAACGCAACTACGGCAAGAACAACCGGCACGGCATGGCCCCGGAGAAGGAGGCGGCCATTCTTTCCGCATGGGAGTCGCGTTCTGCGTAATCCTCCGCAGAACGGGCGGCGGGGGCGGGGTTAAGGTCGCTTTGCCAGCGAGGTTCTCCACTTGCCCATGGCGCTCCTCGCGACGCCGGTCCTGACTCCCAGGGGCCGGAGGGGCGGAGGTGCCCGACGTCGAGCTATATGCCCTCTGGACGGGGCCGCCGATGGTAGCTCGACGGCGGGACGGATCACCTCCGCCCCTCACCGTGTTCTCATGCAGCTCAGCTAACACGGTGGAAACACCTGGGCCGGGATGCTGCCTGCCATGCATTTCATGGCATGGCACGACTTGTCGGCTTCCGGGTAGCTTGACGTGCCCGCGTATCCCTCGGGGCGGTGGGCCGGTGCGGCCGTCGCCTTCGCTCTTCTGACCTTCAGCGGGGTTCCCGAGCCTCCGCCCCTCCCCCTCGGCCCCGTGACCGCCGCTGCGCCCTCGTACCCGTCTGATCCGGCGCCCACGTATCCGTCTGATCCGGCGCCCTCGTACACCTCTCACCCAGCGCCCACGTACACCTCTTACCCGGCGCCCTCGTACCGCTCTTATCGGAAAGGCCTCACACGCTCGCTCGACCGCTACCTACGGGGCGTGGACGGTGATCTGGCCGTGCCGGTGCGGGAGCTCTCGTCCGGCCTGTCCTACTCCTACAACCCCGGCCTCAGGACGGCCACGGCCAGCATCGTCAAGGTCGACATGGTGATGGCCCTGCTGCTGCGCGCCCAGCGGCAGCGGCGCGCGCTGACGGGGTGGGAGAGGCGGGCGGCGGCGCAGGCGATCAAGGTCAGCGACAACGCCGCCGCGTCCCGGTTGTGGGCGGCCATCGGGGGCGGCTCCGGCCTGGCCAAGGCCAACAAGAAGCTGGGTCTGCGGGACACCCGGCCCGGCCCCGGCGGGTCGTGGGGCTCCACCACGACCAGCGCCGCCGACCAGGTGCGGCTGCTGAACGCGCTGGTGTCGGCCAAGAGCCCGCTGTCGGCGCGGCACCGCCGGTACGTGCTGGGCCTGATGCGGGACGTGGCGCCGGAGCAGGCGTGGGGGGTGAGCGCGGCCGGGGAGAAGGCCGAGGTCAAGAACGGGTGGCTGCCTCGGGAGCGGGATGGGGGGCGGTGGACGGTCAACAGCATCGGGCGGGTTCGGGAGGGTGGGCGGACGTACCTGATCGCTGTGGTCTCGCGGCGGCATCGGTCGTTGGGGGCGGGGATCGAGGCGGTGGAGCGCGTCAGCGAACTGGTCGCCAAGGCGATCGGCCGGGCGCTCCTGTAAGGCCGATCCAGAGGGGCGATCCGGTGAGGCGATCCGGCAGGCCCATCCCGCCGCCCGACCCCGCAGCCCGACCCCGCCGCCCCATCCCGCAGGCCCATTCGCGCAGGCCCATCCCGCAGGCCGACCCCGCAGACCCACACCGCAGGCCCACCCCCAGCCCGACCCCGCAGGCCTACCGGGCAGGCCGACCCCCCAGCCCGACCCCGCAGACCCCATCCCGCAGGCCGACCCCCCAGCCCGATCCAACCAGGGAAATCCGGCCGGGCGATCGGGCAGGGTCATGATCGGGTGGTGAGGCATGCTGGAAAGGAACCGTTCCGAGGGGATGCGATGACACGACAGACCGACTTCCAGCACCCGCGCTTCGCCCAGGCGTACGCGCGGGTGGCCGAGCTCGTGGACCGGCGGGGCGGCTACGAGCACCGGCGACGGCTGCTGGCCGGGGCAGAGGGGACGGTGCTCGAGGTCGGAGCGGGCAACGGCCGCAACTTCGCCCACTACCCTCCGGCGGTCACGCGGGTCGTGGCGGTGGAGCCGGACGACACGCTGCGGGACCTGGCCAGGGCGCAGGCCGCGTCGACACCGGTGCCGGTGTCGGTGGTGTCCGGGCACGCCGAGGAGCTGCCGGCCGATGACGGGGCGTTCGACGAGGTGGTGGTGTCGCTGGTGCTCTGCTCGGTCCCGTCGCAGGCCCGGGCGCTGGCGGAGGCGGCACGGGTGCTCGGGCCCGGCGGGCGGTTGCGGTTCTACGAGCACGTACGCTCACCCAACCCGGCGTTCGGCCTGCTGGAGGACATCGTCACACCGGTGTGGCGACGAGCGGCGGGCGGTTGCCGACCGAATCGGGACACGCTCGGAGCGATCCGGCAAGCCGGGTTCGAGGTGATCGAGTCGGAAAGGTTCGGATTCGCGCCCCAACCGGGAATGCCGCGACTGACGCACATCCTGGGGCACGCGCGACGGTAACCCGCCCCGAGCGGTCACTTGGCGAAAAGCCCGCTTCCACCCGCCGCTGACGTCCCCCTGCACGGCAGCCCGGCTTCCCCGTGCCGCGAGCCGTCGCCCTGCCGGGAAGCCACCTCGCCTGCCACAGACGTCACTCTGCGCGGAAGCCCGCCTCCACGGGCCACGCAACGCCGCCTTGCCAGAGAGCCCGCCCCCGCCTGCTGCAGCCATCACCCTGCGGGGAAGCCGTCTCCCCCCTGCCACGAACGTCGCCTTTCGGGGAAGCCGCCTCCCCGGACGTCACCCCGCCGGGAGGCCCGCCTCCGCCTCCCGCATACCGCCGGGCCGCTTCGTCTCGACCTCCAGCTCGTGCAGCCGCCGGAGAGCGGCCTCCGTCTGGTCGAGCGCCGCGTGGAGCCGCTCCCGGGCCTGCTCCGACCGTTCCCTGGCTCGCCGGCCCCTCTCCCGAGCCTGCCGCAACCAGTCGTGCTGGTGCTCGCTCAAGGACGTCACCTCGCTCATGGCCCGCACATACCCCTTGTTCTCCGGCACATTCAACGCCCGCGCCGTCACCTCTCGGGCGGTTCGAGGAGCGGTGTGGTGGTCAGGGTGAGCAGCATGGCGGCGAGATCGTCCACGTGAACCACGTGATCGGTGATGGCGTCGCGGCCGATCGTGGCCTGCGGCATGGCCGGCTGGGCGGAGCTTTCCAGGCTGGCGCTGATCACGGTGCCGCCGAAGCGGTGCACCGCGGTGCAGCCGGTGGCGGCGTCGTTGCCGTGGCCGGACAGCACCACCGCGATCGCCCGCGGCCCCGTCACGACGGCCAGCGTGGTCAGCAGCAGGTCGGCCGAGGGACGGTACGGCGGGGTGCTGCCGGAGGGGATCAACGCGATCGTCTCCTCCGTGGTGATCAAGGTGTGCCGTCCCGGCGGGGCGACCAGGACCCGGCCCGCCGTCAGCGGCTGCCCGTCCTCGGCCTGCTCGACCTGCAGCGCCGTCGCCCTGTCCAGCAGGACATGCAGCAGGCTGGGCCGGTCGGGCGGCATGTGCTGCAGGGCCAGCACCGCCGCGGGAAGGTCGGCGGGCAGCCCGGACAGCACCGTGCTCAGCGCCGGCAGCCCTCCCGCGGAGCACACCAGCGCCACCACAGGTGTCTTTCCGAGGGCGTAGTCCCCGATCTCCATTTCTTCCCTCCCCCACGGCACGTTCACGGGCCGCGCCGGACCCATGGCATCGGCTCGGGTACCGACACCGATCGATATGCCGCGAAACGACCGGTCTGAATCAGCAGGGGCGCCACGGGTTCACGGGACGGGTGCGGGATGGGACCGCGTGGTGGCGCGGCGCAGGACGTCCTTGAAGATCATAGCGTGGAGGTCGCCAGCGGCGGCAGCCTGGTCGCCTGCAGCAGCCGGCCCAGGCGGTGCGTCAGCACCCGCAGCAGGCCGCGCTCCGCCATCGTCAGGTCGCGCACGGTGCGGTAGTGGATCGACATCATCCCCAGCAGCGCGCCCTGGTCGTCGAGGATGGGCATGGCGTGCACGGTACGCGCCTCCGCATCCAGCAGCACCCGCCCCACGGGCGTCTCAGCCAGGTCCCGCTCCACCTCCCGCGTGACGGCATCGCGCGTGACCGCATCCCGCGTGACGGCATCGCGCGTGACCGCATCCCGCGTGACGGCATCGCGCGTGACCGCATCCCGCGTGCCTGCGTCGCGCGTGCCTGCGTCGCGCGTGCCTGCGTCGCGCGTGCCTGCGTCGCGCGTGACCGCGTCGTGCACGACCGCGGAGAAGTCCAGAAACGGTGGACGGAACCCCTGCTGCACCACGATCGTCAGCCCACCCTCGGCCCCGTCGAGCAGTTGCACGTCACCCATGTCGGCGCCGGTGAGCTCCAGTGCCGCCCGCAGCGCCGTCGCCGCGACGTCGCGGGGATCGGCGTAGTCCATGCACGGCAGCAGGAAGCGGCCCACGGCCCCGGAGGTCCGGCCGTCGGCCCGCAGGCGCTCCAGCCGTTCGCGGGCGTCCGCCTCCCGGATCGCCAGCCGTTGCCAGCTCGCGTCCGCGTTCAGTTTCAGCTCTTCGGCCCGCCGTAACGCGGACTGTGATCTCTCCAGCAGGCGGGCGACGCGCTCCCGGCGCGCGCCCATGTCCGCGCCGTTGCCGATGTCCATGGCTTCGAGTGTCAGCCTGCCCGCGCCCGCGCGCCACCCGACGGGCCGACATCCTTCCCTCCGGATATGGCGGAATGGCCGACCGGGGACCCCAGGCGGGTAGGGCCAGTCCACTCTGACGTGCGCTACCGAGCTGTCGGCCGCATCCAACTGCCCCTGCCACGCCTCTACGATCGTTCCCGTGATGGGGCGAAACGTGTGCTTGGCCGTTGGCTCGGTGATCCTGTTCTTCGCCGGGTGCGGCGCTCTGGTCGTCGATTCGATGGCGGACATCGGCAAGGCCGTAGCTCTCGCCATCGTGGGCGCAGGCTTCATGATCGGCGCTGTGGCCCTGGCCATCGGAGTGGACAACCGCAGACGTCCTCAGCAGCCCAAAGAAGGCAGGCCGAAGCATCCGAGCCACGGAGTAAGGCTGTGAGCTGTCCCGAGGGCTCGGGCACAAGCCGGGCCGGTAGGTGACGAGTCGGCCTGTAGGCCGGGTTCTGTCCTTCGTATGAAGGGGCGACCATCCATCTAGGGCCGCCGTTGCCGGCGGCCTCGAGCGGTCTACCCGCGCGGCTCGGGCGGGCAGCCCTCGAACGTCGCGCGCGGAACGCTCCGTAGAGCGTCCCTTCTTGACCTTGCTCCGGGTGGGGTTTACCTAGCCGCCCACGTCACCGTGGGCGCTGGTGGTCTCTTACACCACCCTTTCACCCTTACCCCCCGGCCAGGCCGGAGGGCGGTCTACTTTCTGTGGCACTGTCCCGCGGGTCACCCCGGGTCGGCGTTACCGACCACCCTGCCCTGTGGAGCCCGGACCTTCCTCGGCGGGCCTGGTGTGGCCCGACGCGGTCGCCCGGCCGACTCGTCTGGGTGACCTTATCAAATCTCAAGCCGTTCCCAACTCAGCGACAAGATCGATTCGCTGGAATGGCGGAGTCACCGCCTGAGGGGGGCGGTGGCGACGCGGCGGCCGTGCCGGGCAGTCACTGGCGGTTCCCGGCACGGCCACCCATCGATGCGGCGTCAGCGCAGGTGGGCGGTGTCGTTGAAGGTCTTCACGACGGCAGGCCCGTCGGCGTAGTACTCGACCAGCGACAGGCACGCCAGGTCGAGGTGCATGCGGTAGAGGGATTCGAGGGGCGCCAGCAGCGCGTCCCTGAGGAGCAGCTTGATGGGCGTGACGTGGGAGACCACGACCACGGTCTTGCCTTCGTACCGCTCGACGAGGTGCTGCCTGGCCGCCTGCACGCGGTGGGCGGTCTCGGCGAAGCTCTCGCCGCCCGGCGGGGCCACGTCGGGGTCGGCCAGCCAGGCCGACAGCTCGGCGGGCCAGCGGCGCTGCACCTCCGTGAACGTGTGCCCCTCCCAGGCGCCGAAGTCGGCCTCCCTGAGGTCCTCGAACACCTCGACCTCGACGCCCGCCTGCTCGGCGACCGCCTCCGCGGTCTGCCTGGCGCGCTTGAGCGGCGAGGTGACGACCACGTCCACACGGTACGGGTCGCGCGACAGCCTGGCGGCGGCCGCCGAGGCCTGGGCCAGGCCGTTCGGCGTGAGCTCGGCCTCGCCACGGCCGGAGAACCGGCGTTCGAGGGACAGCTCGGTCTCGCCGTGCCTGAGGAGCAGCAGGGACGTGGCGACGCGGGTCGGCGGGGCCCAGCCGGTGCCCTTGCCCGAGGGGGTTGCTCTGGCGGTCTGCTGGGCGGTGGCCACGGAGGCGGTGGGGGCGGACAGCTCGGACATGTCGCCCGCGTCGAGGAGGTCGGTCTGGCGCGCGGGTTTGGACGGGCCGGCGCTCTTACGGGCGGGTTTGGACGGGCCCTCGCCGGGCTCCGGATCGGCCGTGGAGGTGCTGGTGCCGCCTGCCTTCCAGGTCAGGCCCTTGCCGGCGGCGTCCATGGCCTCGTTGGCCAGGCGGTCGGCGTGGAAGTTGCGTTCGCGGGGGATCCACGTCCACTCCGTCACCCGCAGCCGCCTGACCAGCGCGCCGGCCTCGGCGGCGAGCGGGCGCAGGCCCTCGTTCTTGATCTTCCAGCGCCCGGCCATCTGCTCGACGACCAGCTTCGAGTCCATCCGGACGGCCACCGCCGCCCCGTCGCCGGCCAGGTCGAGCACGGCCCGCAGGCCGGCGATCAGGCCGCGGTACTCGGCGACGTTGTTGGTCGTGACGCCGATCGCCTCGGCCGTCTCCGCCAGCACCTGGCCGTCGGAGGCGTCCTTGACGACCGCGCCGTAGCCCGCCGGGCCCGGGTTGCCGCGCGAGCCGCCGTCGGCTTCGATGACGTACGAGGTCACAGGCCGGACTCTGCGGTGCGGACGAGGATGCGGCGGCACTCCTCACACCGGAGCACCTCGTCGTGCGGGGCGGCCTTGATGCGGTTCATCTCGGCGATGGACAGGGCCACCTTGCAGCCCTGGCACCGGCCGCCGTGCAGCATGGCGGCGCCCACTCCGTACTGCTCCTTGAGCTTCTCGTAGAGCTTGAGCAGGTCGGCGGGGATGTCGCCGGCGACGCCCGTGCGGCGGCCCTGCACCTCGCCCGCCTCCTTCTCCATGTCGCCCAGCGCGGCGTCGCGGCGGTCCTCCGCCGCGGACAGCGCGGCCCGCTCCTCGTCGCGCTTGGCCGCCAGGTCGCGCACCTTGGTGTCGGCGGCCTCCCTGCGCTCCATGATCTCCAGCACGACCTCCTCCAGGTCGCCCTGCCGTCTCTGCAGCGAGGCGATCTCGGACTGCAGGCTCGCCAGGTCGCGCGGCGAGGTCACGGCGCCGGAGTCGAGGCGCTTCTGGTCGCGGTCGGCCCGGGTGCGGACGGCGTCGACGTCGTTCTCGGCCTTGGTCTGCTCGCGGGCGAGGTCGCCGGCCTCGGTCTCGGCCTCGATCACCTGAGTGGAGAGCTTGGCGAAGGACTTGGAGCGCTCGTCGATCTCGGCCAGCTCGGGCAGGGTGCGGCGGCGGTGCGCCAGCCGATCAATCACGGAGTCGAGCTCTGCCAGGTCGAGCAGTCGCTTCTGTGCCTCGGGGGCTGCTTTCATGATCAATATCCTCTTGTCCAAGCATCGGTGACCGTGGCGGAGACACGTGTTTCAACGGTAACGCCACTCGCGCGCAGGATGGACGCCGCGCTGTCGAGCCACGGCCACTCGGTGGCCCAGTGCGCGGCGTCGATCAGCGCGGGCCCGCCCGACTCCACGAACTCGCTGGCAGGATGATGCCGCAGGTCGGCCGTGAGGAACACGTCGACGCCCGCGGCGGCGGCCGTACCGAGGAGGGAGTCGCCCGCGCCGCCGCTGACCGCCACGCGCAGGACCGGGCGGGACAGGTCGCCCGCCACGCGGATCCCCGCCGGCGTGCGCGGCAGCCCGTCGGCCGCCTGCCGCGCGAACTCCCCCAGCGTCGTCTTCTCCGGCAGCTCGCCGATGCGGCCCAGCCCGCGCCACGGGTCATCGGGGAACGGCTGCAGCGGGACCAGGTCGCCCACCAGCCCGACGGCCCTGGCCAGGGCGTCGGACACGCCCGGGTTCGCGACGTCGGCGTTGGTGTGGGCGGTGTAGAGGGCGATGTCGTTCTTTATCAGGGTGTGGATGAGCCTGCCCTTGGGCGTGGTCGTCGCCACGGAGGTGGTGCCGCGCAGGTAGAGGGGGTGGTGGGTGACGATCAGGTCGGCGCCCCAGTCGAGCGCCTCCTCGGCGACGGCGGCGACCGGATCGACCGCGAGCAGCACCCGGTGCACCGCCTGGGCCGGGTCGCCGCTGACCAGCCCCACCGCGTCCCACGACTCGGCCCGGGCGGGCGGGTAGGCCGCCTCGAGCACCTCGATCACGTCAGTCAACGTCACAGCAGCCACCTGCGCAGACTACCGGCCCGCGGGGCGGCTCGCGGCGGGCGCGGCGAGGGGTGTCTTCAGAACGCGGTTCGGCGTAATGTAAGTGAATCCTGACTTACGTGCGGAGGGCGGCATGGCACCACGCGTCGCGATCGTCGGAGCGGGCTTCGGCGGGCTGTGCATGGCGATCCAGCTCGAACGGGCGGGGATTCGCTCGTACACGGTCTTCGAGAAGGCCGGGGATCTCGGCGGCACCTGGCGGGACAACAGTTATCCGGGGGCGGGGTGCGACATTCCCTCGCATCTGTACTCGTACTCGTTCGAGAAGTATGCGAGCTGGACGCGCCGTTACCCCGAGCAGCCCGAGATTCTCGGATATCTCGAACATTGCGCCGATAAATACGACGTCAGGCGAAAAATCCGCTTCAGCACCGAAGTGCGGCGGGCTGTCTTCGACGGCGCGCAGTGGCAGATCAGCACGGCGGACGGTACGGAGGCGTTCGACGTGCTGGTCATGGGGGTGGGGCAGCTCAACCGTCCCCGTATGCCTGACATTCCGGGTATGGCGGAGTTCGAAGGGGTCTCGTTTCATTCCGCCCGGTGGAACCACGAGCACGACCTCACCGGCCGCCGCGTCGCCGTCATCGGGAACGGGTCCTCCGCGGCCCAGCTCATCCCCCGCGTCGCCGAACGCGCCGAGCACCTGCACGTCTTCCAGCGCACGCCCAACTGGGTGATCCCCAAGCCCGACGCCGCCTTCGGGCCGCTGACGCGGCTCGCCTTCCACTACGTCCCTGGGCTGCAGCGCGCCTACCGCGAATGGATCTACCGGTACGCCGAAGGCACCCTCTACCCCGCCCTCTCCCAGGGGTGGAGCGTGGGGCTGCTCAAGCAGCGGGCGCTGCGGCACCTGCGCGACCAGGTGCCCGACCCGGCGCTGCGGGCGAAACTGACGCCCGACTATCCGCCGGGGTGCAAGCGGGTCGTCATCGACAGCAGCTTCTATCCGGCACTGACCAGGCCGAACGTGTCCGTGGTGACGGACAAGATCGTCCGGGTCACGTCCAAGGGGGTCGAGACCACCGAGGGGACGTACGAGGTGGACACGATCGTGTACGCGACCGGGTTCAAAAGCACCGAGTTCCTTGCGCCGATGGAGGTCGTCGGGCGCGACGGGCAGACGCTGGAGGAGCGGTGGGCCGACGGGGCCGAGGCCTATCTCGGGATCTCGGTGCCTGGGTTCCCGAACATGTTCATGCTGTACGGGCCCAACACGAACCTGGGGCACAATTCGATCGTCTTCATGATCGAGTGCCAGGTTGATCATGTCATGGCTTGCCTGCCGTACCTGGGCGGGAGTGGGCCCATCGAGGTGCGGCCCGAGGTGATGGCGGCGTGGCGGCGGCAGCTTGACGCGGCCATGGATCGGATGGTTTGGGGGGCGGGGTGTCAGAGCTGGTACAAGACGGCGTCCGGGCGGGTCACGAACAACTGGCCGGGGACTACGACGCTGTACCGGCGGCTCACGGCGCGGCCGCCGCGACCCGCATATCGGGTGATCGGGGCCGGGTAGCGCGCGTCCGACCTCGGTCGGCCTGAACCGGCCACGCTCGCCTCAACTCGCCCTTGGGCTTGGCGCGCTCGCCCTCGGCTCACCACGGTCGACCCACCACGCTGGACCCGCCGCACTCGCCTTCAGACCTTCACCCTCGCCGCCCTCGAACCGCCACGCTCAGCCCGCCGCCCTCTACCCGCCGCCCTCGCCCTTGAACCGCCGCCCTCACCCTTGAACCGCCCCCCGCCCTCGAACCGCCGCGCCTGCCCTCCGCCCCGCCAAACCTGAGCAGCGCCGCCCCCCTTGGACCGACACCTCCCCCATCAAACCCCAGTCGTACAAGTGATCCAAAAGATCAAACCTGGGACGCATTGGAGCAGGTCCCAGCCTCGCGATAACGTCCTGCCATGACCTTTCCCCTGCACCAGCGCGCAGTCGTGGCCGACACTCACAACGACCTCCTGATGGCGGTCTCCGCCAGGCCGCCGCAGCAGTGGGCCTCTTTCTTCCGGCAGAGATGGCTGCCCCAGCTCCTCGAAGGGAGCGTCGATCTCCAGGTGCTGCCCGTCTTCATCGACGACCAGTACCGCCCGGAGGGCGCACTGCGGCAGACCCTGCGGATGATCGAGTGCGCGCACGTGCTGGCGGAGGGCAATCCCGACCACGTACGCCTCTGCCTCGACGCCTCCGACATCGACCGGACGATCGACGAGGGCAAGATCGCCCTGGTGCTCGCGATGGAGAGCATGCCCGGCCTCGACGCCAGCGTCGAGCTGATCTCGACCATGCATCGGCTGGGCGTCCGGGTGGCCTCCATCGCCCACTTCGGCCGCACCCCGCTGGCCGACGGCAGCGGCGAGGACGCGACGGGCAGCGGCCTGACCTCCCACGGCGTCGCCGCGTTGCAGGAGATGGAGCGCCTCGGCATGGTCTTCGACGTCTCCCACCTGGGCGCCACCGGTGTGGCACACGTGCTGGAGCTGGCCACCAGACCGGTCCTGGCCACCCACTCCTCCGCCCGCGCCCTGCGCGACCACCACCGCAACCTCACCGACGATCAGCTCCGCGCCATCGCCGACACCGGCGGCGTCATCTGCGTCAACTTCTTCGCCCCGTTCCTCGCCGAACGCGAGGAGGACATGACGCTCGACCGCCTGCTCGACCACATCGAGCACATCGTGTCCGTCGCCGGCGTCGATCACGTGGGCCTCGGCCCCGACTTCATCCGCGAGGTGATGGACGACCTGACGCCGCCCTGCTGCGAAGACCTGCACACCAGAGGCGTCGACCCCAAGCAGGCCGTCCCCGGTCTGGAAGGGCCCGCGGGGCTGCCCATGGTCACGGAGGGCCTGCTCGCCCGCGGGCTGCCGGAGAAGGAGGTCATGCAGATCATCGGCGGCAACGTCCACCGCTTCTTCGGCGAGCTGCTCGCATGACCGACACCTCACCCACCCACCCCACCAGCGACTACTTCCTCGGGGGACGACCATCATGAGCACACCAGGCAACACCTCCCAACAGACCGCCGACCTCGTCCAGGACCTGGAGGAGCTGGTCCTGTGCGAGTCCTTCTCCAGCGACCTGGAGGCGGTGGCCCGCAGCGCCAAGGTGGTGGCCGCGATGGGCACCCGCCACCTGGGCACCGCACCCGAGTTCCTGGTGATCGACGGCGTCACCCACCTGCGCTGGTCCTTCGGCACCCCCAAGGTCCTGCTGCTCGGCCACCATGACACCGTCTGGCCCATCGGCACCCTCGCCACCCACCCGTGGTCCCTCGTGGACGGGGTCGCGCGCGGGCCGGGCGTGTTCGACATGAAGGCCGGCCTTGTCCAGACCTTCCACGCCCTGGCCGGCCTCGGCTCGCTCGACGGCATCACCCTGCTCATCACCGGCGACGAGGAGGTCGGCTCCCTCACCTCCTCCCCCCTCATCCAGGACACCGCCCGCGGCCTGGCCGCCACCTTCGTCATGGAGGCCAGCGCGGACGGCGGCGCCCTCAAAACCGCCCGCAAAGGCACCTCCAACTACACCGTCAACGTGCACGGCAAGGCCGCCCACGCCGGCCTCGAACCGGAGAAGGGCGCCAACGCGGGCATCGAGCTGGCCCACCAGATCCTCACCATCGCCGCCATGGGCACCGGCCCGACCACAGTCACCCCCACGGTCCTTTCTGGCGGCACCTCCTTCAACACGGTCCCGGCCGCCGCCTCGGTCGGCGTCGATGTTCGGGTCGCCGAGATCGCCGAACAGTCCCGCGTGGACGCTGCCATGCACGCCCTTCAGCCCGTGGTCCCGGGCACCCGCCTGGAAATCCTCGGCGGCCCCAACCGGCCGCCGCTGGAAAGCTCGATGTCGGCCGCCCTCTTCACCCTCGCCCAGGAACTGGCGGTGGGTCTGGGGCTGGGCTCCCTGACGTCGGCCTCGGTCGGCGGGGCGTCCGACGGGAACTTCACCGCCGGCGTGGGTTGCCCAACCCTGGACGGGCTGGGGGCCGTGGGGGGTGGGGCTCATGCGGATCATGAGCATGTGGTCGTGGGTGAGCTGCCTGGACGTGTGGCCCTGCTACGAGCACTCATCGACGCGGTCCGGTAGGGACCCGGTGTCGGCCACGGCACTTGCCACAACGCTGCGGCACGGCGCGGTGGTGCGACGCGCCCTGGAGTGGCGGCACGGCGCGAAGTGGCGGCACGGCGCGAAGTGGCAGTGCAGTGCAACGTTGTGGCTGTGACGGCACGAGGCGGCGGCGCGGAGTGGCAGTGCAGCACGGCGCGGCATTGCGCGGCGGTGCGGTGTTGGGTGCGGTGCGGTGTTGGGGTGCGGTGCGGTGCGGCAGTGCGCGGGCGGCGCGGTGCGGTGCTGCGGCGGCGGTGCGGCGCTGAGGGTGGCGGCAGGATATGGCGCAGGCGTGCTGGGCACAGCTTGCCAACGTGCGACGAGGCGCGACGGGGCGCGGCAGCGGGGGCATTGTGCGAGGGCGCGGCGGCGCGGGGATGGGGCATGGTGCTGCGTGTGGCGCCTGATCTCTTGCGCAAGCCCGACAGGCGCACAGCACCGGCGCGCAGCACGGCGTGGTGCACTGGCGCGCAGCACGGCGTGGTGCAGCGGCGTCTCGAGGTGGCCGGGCGGGCGGGTGTCAGGTGGGCCTCAGGAGGTGGGGCGGTGTGCTGCTCAGGGGCGGTCCCAGATGCGGCCCGTGTTCCAGGCGTACTCCCAAGCCTGGATGTCCGGCGGTTCGATGCCGAGGCCCGTCAGGATGGCGCAGACCTGCTCGCGGTGGTGATTGGCGTGGTTGACGGCCTGGGCCAGGAAGATGCCGACGCGGACCTCGCGGGTTCCCTGGTCCACGACGATGACGCGTTCTACGTCGATCGGTTTGGCGAGGAGGTCTTCCCAGACTTGTTCGGTTTCCGAGGCTCGTGACAGAAGGTGTCCTAGGTCGGTGTCGGCGTCCTCGTTGTGGACCCAGGGGAGCTCGATGCCGGCCAGGCGTTGGGCGTAGCTGGCGTCGCAGTGCACGATGTGGTGGAGGGTGGCGGGGATGTCGCCGAATGTGCCGACGCCGCGCACTTCGAGTTGATCGGCCGAGAGGTTCTGGGCTTGGCAGAACTCGATGAGGCGTTGGGTTGCCCAGGTGTTGTGGCGGATCGTGTCGAGCAGGATTTCGTTCATGGCTGTCCTCTGCGTTGTTGTCCGGCAAGTCGTGATGATGTTGCTTGGCTGTTGTTCGTGGGCGCAACGCATTTAGGTCGGGGTGCGTGAGGTGGCGGTCGTCAGGGCGGGCTGCGTGCGATGGTCGTGCAGGGCTGCGCGATGCTCGACGGCCATCATTCGGTACGCGCGGCAGGTGGGCGGCGGGGTGAGGACGGTGAGGCGGGTGAGGCGGGTGAGGCGGGTGAGGATTGTGCGGCGCGTGCGGCGGGTGAGAGCGGTGCGGCGAGTGACGGCGGGTGTCCTGGCGTGTAACGGTGGTCCGGGACGTACGGCATGCGGGCGGTCGTGCAGGACGGCGCGGCACGTTGGGATGGCTTCCGGTACACGCGGCATGTGGGCGGTCGTGCAGGACGGCCCGGCACGTGAGGGTGGTTCCCGTACCTGCGGCATGTAGCGGTCGTGCAGGGCGGCGCGGCACGTGAGGGTGGTTCCCGTACCTGCGGCATGTGGCGGTCGTGCAGGGCGGCGCGGCACGTGAGGGTGGTTCCCGTACCTGCGGCATGTAGCGGTCGTGCAGGGCGGCGCGGCACGTGAGGGTGGTTCCCGTACCTGCGGCATGTGGCGGTGGTGCAGGGCGGCGCGGTGCGTAGGGGTAGTTTTCGGTGCACGCGGTATGCGAGCGGTCGGTCCGTGCATAGGTGGCGCGGGATGGCGGGTGTCTCGGGCGTGCTGTGTGCGGGTGAGTGTCAGTCGGTGTGTGGCGCGTTCGGTTGTTGGGTGGGGAGGGTGGTGGACCATCGATCGACGGCTCTTCTGCTGCGTAGTACCAGGACGTTGGCGTGGGCGGCGTGTTCGGCGATCAGGGTGCGGACGCGCGGGGCCATGTCCGTGCGGTAGCGGTAGACGTACCGGATGAAGTTCCAGGTGATGCGGTCGTAGACGCCGGTGCGAGAGTGCTGGCCACCGCGGTAGCGCCAGCGGCGGGTGGCGATGCCCCAGAGGCAGGTCGCGGCGGGGAGGTCGAGGAAGATCACGGTGTCTGCTGCGGCGAGGCGGATGGGGAGGGTTGAGGCGTAGTTGCCGTCGATGATCCAGGCGTCACCGGCTACGAGGGACCGCTGCTGGTCGGCGAACTGGGTGGGCGGTGTGGGCTGCCAGGTGTCGTCGTAGTAGAGGGCGTCGAGGTGGGTGACGGGGAGGTTGAGGGTTGCGCCGAGGCGGTTGGCCAGGACGGTCTTGCCGCTGCCGCCGCAGCCGAGTATCGCTATGCGGCGAGGGCGTTGGATGGCGTGTTGTGCCATGCCTGCGTTTCGGTCCATGGCCGCCCTTTCCGAGAGTGCTGTCCCGAGAGCAATCCTGTGCGAGAGCGATCTCATTCGAGAGCCATCCGTCCGAAGGCGATCCTGTCCGAGAGCGATCTCATTCGAGAGCCATCCGTCCGAAGGCGGTCCCGTCCGAGAGCGATCTCATTCGAGAGCCATCCGTTCAAGAGCGATCCCGTCTGAGAGCCATCCCCTCCGGGAGCGCTGGGCAAGGTGGTCTGAGTTTGAGAGGGTCGTCCGGAATTCGGCAGTCAGTCTCCAGAGTTCCGCTTGAAGCCGCACGCTCCGAGCGAGTCCCGTCCAAAAGCAGGGAGTCTCGCCCAAGGCCGCGCCTTCGAGGGACGGGAGTGCCGTTCGGCGGTGCGCCCGTTCCGAGAGGGAAGGCCTTTCGGGGAAGTGCCGTCCGGCGGGAGCGCTCGTTTCGGGAGGGTGGCGTGCGGGCTGGGCGGTTGCGAGAGGGGCTACTGGGCTCGGCTGAAGCGGGCTCCCCATTCGCGGACCTGATTGAGCAGCTCGGGTGGGCTGACAACACGGAATTCGGCACCGATCAGTCCCAGTGCCATGATCGGCCATTCCAGGGAGTCGACGACCATCCGAACCAGGCACTCTCCGTCGTCGCCCTCCTCGACCGTGCTCCACCGGCCGACGCGCTCGCGCACCACCTCGGCCGGTGCCCGCACCACCACCTCAACGCGATACGACCGGGGGACGTTGTCCAGTCCGGCTCGGACGAACTCGGCGGCGTCCCCGGCGGGCAAGGGGCGGGGGCGGAAGCGGGAGCCGGTGCCTTGGGGAGCGGACAGGCGGTCGACGCGGAAGCTGCGCCAGTCGTGGCGTTCGAGGTCGTAGGCGACCAGGTACCAGCGGCGGCCGAGGGACACGAGCCGGTGCGGTTCCGTGTGGCGTTCGGTGTGCCGGCCGTCGGCGGCGGTGTAGGAGAAGCGGAGCCGTTCGTTGTCGCGGCAGGCGACGGCGATGGTGGTGAGGACGGACGGGTCGACGCCCGCGCGGGTCTGGCCGTCCCAACCGGCGGAGACGGTCATGGCGCGCAGGGCGTCGATGCGACGGCGCAGGCGTACCGGCATGACCTGCACCACCTTGGCCAGCACCCGCACCGACGACTCTGCGATGCCCTCCACCGGGTTCTGGGCGGCGGCTTGCAGGCCGACGGTCAGGGCGACCGCTTCCTCGTCGTCGATGACGAGGGGTGGCAGGGCGGCGCCGGCGGCGAGCTGGTAGCCGCCGTCGACGCCGCGCTGCGCCTCGACGGGGTAGCCGAGCTCGCGCAGCCGGTCGACGTCCCTGCGCAGGGTGCGGGGCGACACGCCGAGGCGGTCCGCGAGTTCGGCGCCGGGCCAGTAGCGGTGGGTCTGGAGGAGGGACAGCAGGCGGAGGGTGCGGGTGCTGGTGTTCGCCATGTCTGAGATTCTTCCGGGTATTGAGGCCGGAAAGTGACCGCTATTGCTGTCAGTCTGTTGTTCGTACGGCAGAACGACCCGAACGGAAGGCGACGACCATGACCGCGAACACGCCGAGCACGGCCAAGAGCAGCAACGACGTGACCGGGGAGCGGGCCGACCTGCTGGCAGCGCTGGCCAACAGCCGCCACTTCCTGCGCTTCACCGCCCGCGACCTCACCGACGAGCAGGCCGGGCTGCGGACGACCGCCAGCGTGCTGTGCGTCGGCGGCCTGATCAAGCACGTGACCCAGGTCGAGCGGAACTGGGCGGACTTCATCGTGAAGGGCCCTGCGTCCATGGCGCCGCCCACCGAAGCCGACGCGTCCGTTTACGTGGACGGGTTCCGCCTGCTGCCCGGTGAGACGCTGGCGGGCGTGCTGGCTGAGTATGACGAGGTGGCTCGCAGGACCGACGAACTGGTCGCCGGCCTGACCGATCTGGACGCCGACCACCCGCTGCCCGAGGCGCCGTGGTTCGAGCCCGGTGCGCGGTGGTCGGCCAGGCGGGTGCTGCTGCACATCATCGCGGAGACGACCCAGCATGCCGGGCACGCGGACATCATCCGGGAGTCGCTGGATGGTGCGAAGAGCATGGGTTGACAGGGGGAAGTGCACAGTGGCACCTGCCCCCGTGTGCGGAGGAGGCATCCGGGGGTGCCCGTCCCGCGCGCGGAGGAAGTGCATGGCCTGACCCCTCCCGCGTGGAGGAGGCACACGGGGTCCCCGTCCCGCACGGGGGAAGCGCGCGGGGGAAGCGCGCGGCGGCGCTTGCCCCGGGTGGGGCGAGCGCCGCCGTTCATGCTTCAGGTGCTCAGCCGGTGACCGGGCCGAGCTTGCGTTCCATCACGCACCGGTTGGCGAACTCCTCGTAGTACGGGTTGGGCCGCCCGTACCAGTGCCCCGTGACCTCGACCTCCACCGGATCCCAGATCAGCGGGCACGGCCCGGGATCCGCCTCCAGATCAGGCAGATACCCGTCCACGGAACGCAACGCGTCGCAGGCCGCCAGCGGGTACGGGTGGAGCCCGCCGTCCGGGTCACAGGTGAGGTGCATCGAGTATGCGCCGCCGTCGCGCGGGGTGACGGTGATGTAGAGGTCCGCGCCGGCGGCGGCGTGGGCGGGGAGCGTCGTGAACGGGCCGGCGATGGCCGCGGCGGCGCACAGTCCGAGCGCGGCCAGCCTGCGGGCGGCGGTCAGCACGAGCGACATGATGTCCTCCCAGGTCAATGGGCGTCCCAGCATGGGACGGCGCACCCACCATGACTACAGGGGGTGGCTTGGTCGCAACTATGAGCTGCGTAGACATCTCAGTGTGATGAGTCAGATACAGAGAGATATCTGTGCAGCTCATAGACCTGCTGCGGTGCGCTCCGGGCGGCGTGCGTAAATGGAGGGATGGAGCATGAGGAGGCGGCGGCCAGGGCCGGCGTGGTGATCAGGGAGTTGCAGGAGATCGGCGAGTTCGAGCAGGTCTATCGGCTCTTCGACGAGATCTGGCATCCCGAGCCGGCGAACGTGCCGGTGACTGTGGAGTTGATGGCCGGGTTCGCGCACACGGGCAACTATGTGGCCGGGGCGTTCGTGGGTGATGAGCTGGTGGGGGCGTCCGTCGGGTTCCTGGCGGCAGGCGAGGTGTCGGGTGGAGCGTCAGGCGAGGTGGCGGGTGGGGCGTTGCACTCGCATGTGACTGGTGCCGTCATCGGGAAGGGCGTCGGGTACGCGTTGAAGCTGCACCAGCGCGCCTGGTGCCGTGAGCGGGGGCTGGAGCGGATCACGTGGACGTTCGACCCGCTGGTACGCCGTAACGCCTACTTCAACCTGGTCAAGCTGGGTGCGCGGCCGGAGGCGTACCTGCCGGAGTTCTACGGGGCGATGGCGGACGCGATCAACGAGGGGGACGCCTCGGACCGGCTGCTGGCGGTGTGGCGCGTCACCGGCGAGCAGGACGACAAGCTGCCGCCCGGTGAGGCGTACCCGGTGGTCAGGGAGGCGGCGGACGGACGGCCCGCCGTCGCGGAGGCGGGCGGGCATCGGGTGGTGCTCGTGGGGACGCCGCGCGACGTCGAACGGTTGCGGCGGCAGGACGCGGCGGCGGCGCGGGCGTGGCGGATGGCGGTGCGGGAGGCGCTCGGCGGCGCCCTGGATGCGGGGGCGCGGGTGTCCGGATTCACCGAACGAGGCGAGTACGTGGTGGTCGCCGACCACCTGACGGCGTGAGTACGAGGTGGTCGCCGACCACCTGACGGCGTGAGTACAGGGTGGTCGCCGACCGCCGGACGGCGTGAGTACGGGGTGGTAATTAACTAGGTATTCCACAGGGGTTTCGGATCTCTGTAATGTGGCGGATAGGCAAGCTAACAAGGAGATCCGCATGGCGGAATTCACCCCCACCGTTCCTGCGCGAGTCCTACCGACCGTCGCCGTCCGCGACCTACCCGAGCCACCCAAGTCGACCTGGCGCATCATCGGCCCCGGCCTGGTCGGCGCGGGTGTCGGTCTGGCCTCGGGCGAGTTCATCCTCTGGCCGTACATCGCCTCGCAGGTCGGCCTGGTGTTCATCTGGGGAGCCGCGATCGGCATCATCACCCAGTGGTTCCTGAACATGGAGATCGAGCGCTACACGCTGGCCACCGGCGAGACCGCGCTGACCGGGTTCAGCCGTATGTGGAAACACTGGGGCCTGGTCTTCGTGATCATGACGCTCTGCTCGAATCTGTGGCCGGGCTGGGTGACCACGTCCGCGACCATGGTGACGTACCTGACCGGCTCGGGCGAGGGCTCCGTGCGGTGGATCGCGATCGGCATGCTGCTGGTGATCGCGATCGGGCTGACCATGGCGCCGGTGATCTACGTTCTGCTCGAACGGGTCATCTTCGTGAAGATCGCGCTGGTGGCCACGCTGATCGTGGTGGCGATCCTGTTCGCGATCAACGCCGAGAGCTGGGTGGCGCTGGGCAGGGGCCTGACGGTCGACGCCACGTTCCCGGTGCCGCCGCTGGAGTTCGCGGTGCTGATGGGCGCCATCGCGTACGCCGGAGCGGGCGGCGGCCAGAACCTGTGCCAGAGCAACTGGATCCGCGACAAGGGCTTCGGCATGGGCGTGTACGTGCCGCGCCTGGTCAGCCCCGTCACCGGCCACGAGGAGGCGGTCTCCTCGACCGGCTTCCAGTTCGCGCCGACGAAGGAGAACCTGGCGCGGTGGAAGCAGTGGTGGCGCTTCGCCAACGTCGAGCAGGCGTGGACGTTCGCCATGGTGTCGTTCGTGACGATCGCGCTCATGTCGATGCTGGCCCACTCCACCGTGTTCGGCCGGCCGGGGCTGGAGAACAGCATCGCCTTCCTGGAGGTCGAGGGCCAGGTGCTGCAGGAGACGGTCGGCCCGTGGTTCGGCGTGCTGTTCTGGGTGATCGGGGCGCTGGCCCTGTTCGCCTCGGCCATGGGCATCGTCGACTACACCTCCCGGCTGGCCTCCGACACGATCAAGACGGTCTACCTGCGCGACAAGTCCGTCTCGGTGAACCGGGTCTACTTCTACACGGTCTGGGCGATGGCCCTGATCGGCACCGCGATCCTGCTGGCGGGCCTGGATCAGCCGCTCATCCTGCTGGTGTTCTCGGCGTGCTTCGCGGCCGTGATGATGTTCGTGTACTCGATCCTGCTGATCATCCTGAACCGGCGGGCGCTGCCGGAGGCGATCAGGGTGCGCTCGTTCCGGCTGGGCGCGCTGATCTGGTCGGTGGCGTTCTTCGGGACGCTGACCGTGATCGTGGTCGTCCAGCAGGCCGGGCGGCTCATGGGAGGTTGACCTCAACCGGACTTGAGGTTACAGACTCGGCGGCATGAGAGTTGTCGAGGTGACGAAGTTCGGCGGTCCCGGGGTGCTCGTGGCCGGTTCCGCGCCGGAGCCGGTGGCGGGGCCGGGGCAGGTCGTGATCGGCGTGTCCGTGGTGGACGTGATGTCCATCGACGCGCAACTGCGTGCCGGGTGGGGGCGCGACTGGTTCCCCGCCCGGCCGCCGTTCGTGCCGGGCACCGGCGTGGCCGGGCGGGTGATCGCGGTCGGCGACGGGGTGGACTCCGGGTGGGCCGGGCGGCGGGTGGCCGCGCTGCTTCCCGGCGGCGGCGCCTACGCCGAGCAGGTCGTGGCCGGGCTGGACACGGTCGTGGCGGTGCCCGACGAGGTGGCGCTGTGGCAGGCGGCGGCGCTCGTCCAGGTCGGGCCGGCGGCGCTGAGCCTGGTGGCGGCGGCTGAGCTGCGGGCCGGTGCGCGGGTGCTGGTCACGGGGGCCGGTGGGGCGCTGGGGCTGGCGGTGGTGCGGCTCGCCGGTGCGGCGGGCGCGCGGGTGACGGCGGCGGCGCACGGCCCGGCCAAGCGCGAAGCGGCCCTGGAGGCGGGGGCGGCGAAGGCGGTGGATTACCCCGCGCTAACCGAACCGGTCGGAGAGGTCGAGAACACGGGCGCAGACGCGCATGCGAGTGCGGGAGGCACGAATGCGGGCGCAGGTGCAGGCGCGGGCGCGAGTGCGGGCGCAGGTGCAGGTGCAGGCGCGGGTGGCGAGAACGGGTTCGACGTCGTCTTCGACGGCGTCGGCGGGGAGGTCGGCGCGGCGGCGTTCGCACTGACGGCACCCGGCGGCAGTTTCTTCGCGTACGGCGTCCCCAGCGGCTCCACGGCCCCCATCGACCCAGCGGAAGCCGAGCGAAAAGCAGTACGAGTGATCGGCATGGAACAGCTCCAGTTCACCCCCGACGAGTTCACCCGCCTGGCCGAGCAGACGTTCAAGGAGGCGGCGGCAGGCCGCCTGGCGGCGACGGTGGGTTTGGCGGTGCCCCTGGAACGAGCAGCCGAGGCGCACGCAGCCTTGGAGACCCGCAGCCTGGTGGGCAAGGCCGTCCTGCTGACCACCGCCCACGCCGCCCGCTACAGCCGCCACGGCGACCCCGACGTCCTCGAAATCACGGAACTGCCCCTCCCCGACCCAGGGCCGGGCCAGGTCAGGGTGGCGGTCAAGGCGGCGGGCGTGAACCCCATCGACTGGAAGCTGCGCCGCGGCTTCCGTGGCGCAGCGCTCGACGGCCCTCAGGGCGTGGGCATGGAGCTGGCGGGCACGGTGGACGCCCTCGGCCCCGGGGTGACGGGCCTGCGGATCGGCGACCCGGTGTACGGCCAGACGGCTCCGGGAGCGGCGGCCACGCACGCGATCGCCGACGCGGAAGCGCTGGCGCCCAAGCCGGACGATCTCACGTACGAGGAGGCAGCCGCACTGCCCGTGGCGGTGGAGACGGCCCGTCGCGCGCTGCGTGACCTGGGGCTGGAGGCGGGGCAGACGTTGCTGATCCACGCGGTCGCGGGCGGCGTCGGCCTGGCCGCCGCGCAGCTCGCCCTCGCCCGAGGGGCCGAGGTCATCGGCACGGCCGGCGAGCGTCACCACGACTTCCTGCGCGGCCTGGGCGTCCACCCCGTGGCGTACGGGGAAGGGCTGGCGGAGCGGCTGCCGCCGTCCGTGGACCGGGTGCTGGACGCGTCGGGCAGGGGCGAGCTGGACCTGTCGGTGGCGCTGACCGGCGACCCGGCCAAGGTGATCACGATCGCCGACCGGGCGGGCGCGGAGCGGCTCGGGGTGCGGTTCTCGACGGGCGACGGGGCCGCCGCCGCGGCGCGGGCGCTGCGGGAGGCGCCGCACGTGCGGCTGCCGGTGGCCGAGGTGTTCCCGCTGGAGCAGATCGCGGACGCGCACCGCCGCAGCGAGGAGGGCCACCTCCTGGGCAAGCTGATCATCAATACGGAAGCCACCTTGCCGCATTAGCGGGCACACTGGTGGCCATGCTGGAAACCTCGGCCCGCCTGCTCAAGCTCCTGTCCCTCCTCCAGGCGCACCGCGACTGGTCCGGCCCGGAGTTGTCCACCCGGCTCGGCGTCTCGACCAGGACGATCCGCAACGACGTCGAGCGACTGCGCTCGCTCGGCTACCCGGTGCACGCCACGCCGGGCGTGGCGGGCGGCTACCGGCTGGGCGCGGGGGCGGCGCTGCCGCCGCTGCTGCTGGACGACGAGGAGGCCGTCGCGGTGGCGGTCGGGCTCGGACGGGCGGCCGGGGGCGGCGTGGAGGGCATCGAGGAGACCTCGGTCCGCGCCCTGGCCAAGCTGGAGCAGGTGCTGCCGTCCCGGCTGCGGCGGCGGGTGAGCGCGCTGAACGCCTACACGGTGCAGATCCCGGGCAACGCGCCGTCCGTGCCGCCCGAGGTGCTGACCACGATCGCGAACGCGGCCCGCGACCACGAGGGCCTGCGCTTCGACTACACGGGCCACGAGGGCGAGGCGAGCGTGCGCAACGTGGAACCGCACCGTCTCGTTCACCGGCGGGGCCGCTGGTACCTGGTCGGCTACGACGTGGACCGCGACGGCTGGCGCACGTTCAGGGTGGACAGGGTCCGCCTGCGCACCCCGTCGTCGGGGCCCCGTTTCACGCCGCGCGAGCTGCCGGGCGACGGCGATTTGGTGGCGTACGTGGAGAAGGGGCTGAACACGGCGATGTGGCGGTACCGGGCGACGGTGCTGCTGCACGCCCCCGCCGAGCGGATGCGGGAGCTGCCGCTGGGCCTGGAGGTCGAGCCGGTGGACGAGGGCACCTGCCTGCTCAAGCTGGGCGGCGACGACGTCAACGGGATCGCGGTGTGGATCGGGTTCATCGGCGTGGACTTCGAGGTGCTCGACCCGCCGGAGCTGGCCGAGCACGTGCTGCGGCTGTCAGAGCGTTACCGGCGGGCGGTCAGCGACCGGTAAGGCGCCGGTCAGCGGGCCGGGCGAGGCTCACGTCCATGAAGAACATGACGCACGTGGCGGGCGGCAAGGACGACTTCCAGCTCGTCACGCACCTCACGCTCACCGGCAGCCAGTACGAGATCGGCAGGGACGTCGCGCAGGAGGCCCGCAGGCTCGGCTGGGCGCCCACCCCGATCGACCCGGTGGTCGGCCGGGCGCGCAGGACCTGGTTCGAACGCCACTGGCCGCAGCACCACGCCCGCATGGACGGCGCCGCCGCCGCGCTCGGCCTGGACCCGGAGCAGGACGAGCTGGTCCTGGACGACCAGGGGTACGTGCCGGCGGGTTACGGCTGCTCGGCGATGTGGATCCCGCCGTCGGCCGCGACGGACGGCCACGGCCGGGTGGGCCGCAACTACGACTTCTTCCCGACGACCACCAGCGAGATCATGGGCGGCGAGCGCCGGCCGGGCGAGCTGCCCATGGCCTCCCGCCCGTATCTGATCACCACGGTCCCCGACGAGGGGCTCTCCTCCACGGTGCTCACGATGTCGGCGCTCGACGGCTGCATGGACGGCGTCAACTCGGCAGGCCTGGCGGTCATGCTGCTGATCGCCGACTTCGAGAGCGCCGAGCCGCCGGACGCCTTCGGGCCGCAGGTCGGCGTGAACAGCGTGCAGCTGCCCCGCTTCCTCATCGACACCTGCGAGAACGTGGACCAGGCCAAGCAGGCGCTGCTGGCCGCCAAGCAGTACGACCACGGCATGCCGCTGCACTACCTGGTGGCCGACGCGCACGGGCAGGCGTTCGTGTGGGAGCACGGCAGGGACGGCAGCGAGCACATCGTGGAGTTCGGCGACGGCCCGTTGTGCGTCACCAACCACCTGCTGCACCGCCACCCCGACCCGATGAACCTGCCGGCGGACAGCGCGTCGAGCTTCGCCTCCTACAGCAGGCTGCGCACGCTGTACGAGCGCAGCAAGGGCGCCACCATGTCGGCCGGCGACCTCCGCGAGAGCCTGCGCGCCGTGGCGCAGCCCGAGGAGGCCGCCGCGCCGATCCGCACCCTGTGGAGCACGATCTTCGACACCGCCGACCGCACCCTGTCCGTCCGCTTCTACCTGGGCGAGGGGCAGCGTTACAGCGACGAGCTGGTGTTCCCCGCGAGGTAGTCGGCGCGCACCTTCGAGCGCGACAGCTTGCCGGTGGGGGTACGCGGGAGCGCCTCGCGGTACTCGATCACCTTCGGGTGCTTGAACCTGGCGATGCGCGGCCCGCAGTGCTCCATCAGCTCGGCCGTGAGCTGGGGCCCCGGCTCGAACCCCTCGGCCGGCTGCACGAGGGCGACCACGTTGTGGCCCCATTCCTCGTCGGGCGCCCCGATGACGGCCACGTCGGCCACCGCGGGGTGCTCCAGCAGCGCGGCCTCGATCTCGGCGGGGTAGATGTTCACCCCGCCGGAGACGATCAGGTCGGTGCGCCGGTCGCACAGGAACAGGTAGCCGTCCGCGTCGAGGTAGCCGATGTCGCCGGGGGCGTACCACTCCCCCAGCTTGCTGGCCGCCGTCTTGGCCGGGTCCTTGCGGTACTCGAAGGAGCCCATGCTCGACTTGACGTAGATCATGCCGGGCTCGCCCGGCGGCAGCTCCTCGCCGCCGTCGTCGAAGATCTTCGCCTCGAACGTGGGCGCGGGCCTGCCCACGGTGCCCGGCCTGGCCAGCCAGTCGTGCGGTTTGACGGAGAAGGCGATGGTGGACTCGGTCGAGCCGTAGTACTCGTACAGCACCGGCCCCCACCAGTCCATGATCTGCTGCTTGACGGCGACGGGGCAGGCGGCGGCGGTGTGGATGACCTGGCGCAGGGTCGACACGTCGTACTTGCTCCTGACGTCCGCCGGTAGCTGCAGCATCCGGTGGAACATCGTGGGCACCATCATGGCGTTGGACACCCGGTGCCGCTCGACGAGCTCCAGGATGTTGACCGGGTCGAACTTGGGCGTGATCACCACGGTGTGCCCGAGGTGCAGCGCGAACTGGGCGTGCGCGCAGGGCGCCGAGTGGTACATCGGCGAGGTCACCAGATGCACCTCCTCGCCCGGTCTGAGGTCCACCACCTCGCCGAAGAACCACAGGTAGAGGGGCACGATGGCCTCGGGCTCGGCGCCGGGCAGGCTGCGCTGCACGCCCTTGGGGAAGCCGGTGGTGCCGGAGGTGTACCACATGACGGCGCCGGCGGTCCTGTCGGCGGGCGCGTCCGTGGGCTGCCCTTCGGCCAGCCCGGCCGTGCCGACCTCCGCGCCCGGCACCGCCTGGTCGGGCCCGGTGACGACGACCTTGGCGTCGCAGTCGCCCAGGATGTACGCGATCTCCGACTCGGTCAGGTGCCAGTTGATGGGCACGTAGTAGAGGCCGATCTGCCCGGTCGCCATGACCATGATCAGCGCGTCCACGCCGTTGGGCAGCACGCCCGCCACCACGTCGCCGGTGCCCAGGCCGCGGGCGCGCAGGCCGTGCGACACCTGGTTGACGCGGGCGAGCAGGTCGCCGTAGGAGACGCGGGTGTCGTCGGTGTCGATCACCGCCAGGCGGCCGGGGTCGGCCGCGCCGATGGCGTAGAAACCCGGTAGCTCGCTGACGTCCATTACAGCTCCAGCAGTTGTCCGAGACGGGCGCGGTGGATCCGGGGCGGGCCCAGCAGCACCTCGTCCGCCTTGGCCCGCTTGTAGAACAGGTGGGCGTCGTGCTCCCAGGTGTAGCCGATGCCGCCGTGCAGCAGCAGGTGGTCGCGGGCCACCTCGAAGCAGGCGCGGCCGATGTAGGCCTGGGCGAGCGCGGCGGCTCCCGGCAGCTCGTCGGGTGACTCGTCGGCGGCCCAGGCGGCGTACCTGACGATGGACTCGGCCTGCTCCAGTTTGCAGTGCATGTCGGCCAGCTTGTGCTTGACGCCCTGGTAGGAGCCGATGTAGCGGCCGAAGGCGACGCGGATCTTGGCGTAGGCCACGATGGCGTCGAGCGCCGCCCGCATCACGCCGAGCTGCTCGGCGGCCAGGGCCACGCACAGCCGGTCGAAGACGCCGCTCTCCGGCGCCGGGCCGAGCACGCGGGCGGGCGCGCCGTCCAGCACGACCTTGGCCTGGCCGCGGGTGAGATCGAGGGTCTCCAGCGCAGTCCTGGTGACGCCCGGCCCTGCCAGCTCGACGGCCACCATGACCAGGGCGTCGCCGTCGCGGGCGGGCGCCACGAGCACGTCGGCGTCGCCGCCGGACAGCACCTGCGCCAGCGTGCCGCTCGCCTTACCGCCGTCGTAGGACAGCTCGGTGTGGTCGAGCGTGGCCGCGATCCGGCCTTCCGCGATGCCGGTCTGCAGCTCCTTGTCGGGCACCTGGGTCAGCGCGAGCGCCGCGAACGCGGTGGCCAGGAACGGTCCCGGCAGCAGGGCCGCGCCGGTCTCCTCCAGTGCGACGGCCAGCTCCGACAGGCCCACGCCCGCGCCGCCGTACTCCTCGGGGACGACCAGCCCGGACAGGCCGAGCTCGCCGTTGAGGCGCGCGTACACCTGCGGATCGTAGCCCTCGCGGGCCTTGGGCAGCGGCGAGGCGGCGCGCAGGAAGTCGCGCACGGCAGAGCGCAGCTCCTGCTGTTCCTGACTGAGTACGAGCTTCACGCCTGCGTCCCCACCTTCAGGTCCTTGAACGGCACATTCTTGTCCACGCGCGGCTCCGGCGGGAGACCCAGCACGCGGTCGCCGACGATGTTGCGCATGATCTCGTTGGTGCCGCCGCCCAGCGCCATGCCGGGAGCCATCGAGATCGCGCGGGCGAGCGGGTGGCCAGCCAGCGCGGTCTCGGGCCCGACCAGCCGCGTGGCCAGGTCGGCCTGGTAGACGGTCAGCTCGGCCAGCAGCAGCTTGGCGGCGCTGCCGCGCGCGCCGGGGAAGATGCCGGCCCTGGTCTCCTGGGCCAGCCGCTGGTTGAACAGCGCCAGCGCGCGGCTGCGGATGTGCAGCTCGACCAGCTCGTCGCGGACCAGCGGGTCGCTGGTGTCGAGGGCCTGGCGCAGCGCCGACAGCGAGGCCGGGTTGTCCTTCTGGCCGCCCATGCCGACGCCCGCCGAGATCGACAGCCGCTCGTGCAGCAGCGTCGTGACGGCGACGCTCCAGCCGTCGTTGACCTCGCCGACGCGGTGCTCGTCCGGGATGGGGACGTTGTCGAAGAAGATCTCGTTGAAGTTGGCCCTGCCGGACATGTCCTTCAGCGGCCTGACGGTCACGCCGGGGTGGTGCATGTCGATGACGTACATGGTCAGGCCCTTGTGCTTGGGCACGTCCACGTCCGTGCGGGCGAGCAGCAGGCCCCAGTCGGCGTAGTGGGCGACCGAGGTCCACACCTTCTGCCCGTTGACGATCCAGTGGTCGCCGTCACGCTCGGCCTTGGTCTGCAGACTGGCCACGTCGCTGCCGGCGCCGGGCTCGGAGAAGAGCTGGCACCAGACCTCCTCGCCGCGCAGCAGCGGACGCACGAAGCGCTCGCGCTGGGCGTCGGAGCCCCGGTCGACGATGGTGGGCCCGGTCATGCCCAGGCCGATCGAGAAGATGTAGGTGGGGAGGGTGTAGTCGCGCGCCTCCTCGGCGAAGACCCGGTCCTCCGCCTGGGTCAGCCCTTGGCCGCCCCACTGTTTCGGCCAGGTGATTCCGGAATATCCGGCGTCGTAGAGCTTGGCCATGAACTCCTTGGCCCGGGCGATCCCGTCGGCCTCCGGGTAGTCGTCGGTTGGAGCGTTCTCCCGCAGCCACTCGCCGGCCGCACGCCGATACTCAGCAAGGTTCACATCGACTCCTCGGCATCAGTGCTCACTTACTCTAGTCAGCCCGTCCGAGGACGTACAGAGCATTGCTCTGGACAAACGCGCCCGTTTCATCCCCCGGGAAGCCGGTAAGGGATCACTTGTAGCACCCCGGCCGAAGCATGTTCGGGCCCGCACGGTTACCATGATCAACGTGACTGTCGGTGAACGGGAAACCCGGAACGTACCCGGGTTCCTCATACCAGAACAGATCACGCCCGGTTTGTCCTATAAATACTAATGATCAGAAGTTAGAGTTACACGCTGTGACAACAGGTTTCAGCCGATTACGGCGCGAGGATTTGCTGAAAACGGCCTGCGAGGTGATCGCGGAGCAGGGATTCGGGCACACCAGGACCCTGGACATCGCCAGGGCCGCGGGAGTCAGCCAGGCCCTGCTCTTCTACCACTTCGAGACCAAGGAGCGGCTGTTCGCCCAGGCGTTCAGCTATGCCGCCCGTCAGCATCTGAACGCGCTGACCGACGTCGAGGACTCGGCGGGCACGCCGATCGACCGCCTGCGCTCCCTGCTGCGGCTCTGCTCCCCCGCGATCCCCACCGAGGGCTGGCGGTTGTGGATCGACGCCTGGTCCGAGGCCATGCGCAGCGTGGAGCTGGAGGAGACGTCGCGGCGGATCGACGCCAGGGGCCGCACGCTGATGCGCGGCATCATCGAGGCCGGCGTCGCCTGCGGCGAGTTCGAGTGCCCCGACCCCGACTCGACGACGTGGCGGCTGTTCGCGCTCATCGACGGGCTGGCCGTGCAGACGCACGCGCATCCCAAGGTGTTGTCACGGCGCAGGGTCAACGTGCTGATCCGCTCGGCGGCGGCGAGCGAGCTGGGGGTGCCCGCGGACAAGCTGTGAAACCTGTGGTCCTCACTCTTCCCAGGCTTATTGGATTCTCCGTACAATTACTGGGCGAGGAGAGGAGCGCACGCGATGACATCCGCACCGAGCTCTACCGCCGCCAGAGAACGCGACGAGCAGGTCGCGAACCGCAACGCCTACCGCGCGGTCATCGAACGCCTCTCGAAGGCGTCGGTCGACAAGCACTGGGAGCCGTACCGCGACATCCCCTGGGACGACCCCGAGTTCCAGGTGGACCAGACCGATCCGCGCTGGGAGCTGCCGGGGGTGGACCGGCTGGGCGGGCACCCCTGGTACCTCAGCCGCTCCCCCGAGGTACGCGCCCGGATCGGCCTGTGGCGGGTCGCCACCGCCATGAAGGTGGGCCTGCAGTTCGAGAACCTGCTCAAGCGCGGGCTGCTCAACTACGCCTACCGGCTGCCGAACGGGTCCCCCGAGTTCCGGTACGTCTACCACGAGACCACCGAAGAAGCGCATCACGGGATGATGTTCCAGGAGTTCGTGAACCGCACACGGCTCCCCATCCGCGGCATGCCGGGGCCGCTGTCGGTCGTCGCCCAGGTGGCGCCCTGGATCCCGCTCATCTCCACCGAGCTGTTCTTCGTGTTCGTGCTCGGCGGCGAGGACCCGATCGACCACGTCCAGCGCAGGCTGCTCAAGGACGGCCGGGTGCACCACCCGCTCGAAGAGACCATCATGCGCATCCACATCGCGGAGGAGGCCAGGCACATCTCCTTCGCCCGGCACTACCTGCGCAACCGGGTGCCGCGCATGCCCGCCTACCGCAGGCTGCTGCTCGGGATCGCCTCGCCGATCATCCTCGGCGTCATGGCCCGCATCATGCTCGCCCCGCCCGGCCCGATGATCCGGCGCTTCCGCATCCCCGCGAGCGTCGTCACCGAGGTCTACCTGCGCAACCCCGCCGCCAAGCAGGAGATCCGCGACTCCGTGGGCAAGACGCGCGAGCTGTGCGCCGAGATCGGGCTGATCAACCCGCTCACCCGGCGCATCTGGCAGGTCATGGGGATCTGGGAGGACGCCGCGCCGTCAGCACCTCGGTGACCGCCGTCCGCTCCCACCGGCCCGACGGGTTGGCCGCCAGCAGCTCCCGCCTGGCCGTCTCCACGAAGGCCCGCCTCCTGTCGCCGAGGCGGGCCGGCGCCGAGTAGGAGTAGGAGAGCTGCAGGCCGATCACCGCGTCCAGGTCGTAGGGCAGGTGCTCCTCGTAGTGGGCGCGGTCCAGCACGCTGAACGGCGAGGTGGCCAGCACGTCGTCATGGTGCTCGCCGGTGGCCTGGAACGAGCTGGACGCGGTGAAGGTGTTCACCCCGAACGCCTCGCGGACCCGCCGCATGACCGGCTCCCACGGCTCCTGCGGATCCTCCCTGGTCGGGCCGACCAGCGCCACGACGCCGCGCGGCGGCAGCAGCTCGTCCAGATCCGCCAGCACCGCGCGGCGGTCCATCCAGTGGAACGACCTGCCCATCACGACGTGGTCGAACGCCGGCAGATCGTGCAACGTCGTCGAGTCGCCCTTGATCCACCGGATGTTCCCCGTCGCCCCGGCCAGGCGACGGCCCTCGGCCAGCATCTCCTCGTCGGGATCCACCGCCAGCACCCGCCCCACCCGCCCCGCCAGCGGGATCGCGATCGTCCCAGGGCCGCAGCCGAGGTCCAGCACCGTGCTGCCCTGGCCGAACGTCATCGCCAGGTGCTGGATCGCCGGATCGCCGTAGCGGGGACGGTACTTGGCGTAATACGGTGCCGCGCCGCCGAACAGGTCTTCCATGGGTGGGACCATATACGGGTCCGCAAGAGGTTGACGGAAGGTTCTGATCTGTGAGGCGGCTACTCACCGTCCTGCTGCTCGCGCTCGCCGCCGCCGGAGTCATGTGCTCCCCGGCGTCGGCGCACAACGTGCTGATCGGCAGCGACCCGGAGGACGGGGCCACGCTGACGGCCTCGCCCGCGCAGGTGACGCTGGTGTTCGACCAGGCGGTGCGGCAGGGGTACGCGCAGGTGGGCGTTACGGGGGCGGACGGGTCGGCCTGGGCCGACGGGAGTGCCGTGGTGGCGGCCGAGCGGGTGTCCGTGAAGGTCAAGCCGTTGCCTGCCGGGAGGGCTTACGTGGTGGGGTATCGGATTTTGTCGGCCGATGGGCATCCGGTCACGGGGAAGATCAGCTTCACTGTGGCGGCGGGGGCTTCCGGGGTGGCTTCCGGGGGTCCTGTGGGTGGTTCCAGCGCCGATGCGGCCGAGGCGGCGGCCAATGGGGGGGCTGGGATGGCTGTGGTTTGGGTCGTGGGCGCTTTGCTGGTGCTGGCTGCTGGGACGGCTGTCGCCCTGCGCCGCACCACCCCGACCGCACCCGCCGCCCAGCCCACCGCCGCCCAGCCCACCGCCGCGCAGCACTCCGGCGCCCAGCTCACCGCCGCGCAGCCCACCGGCGCCCAGCCCGCACCCGGCGCTCCGGCTCCGGCCGCACCCGGCGCTGCGGGCGTCGCGCGCGCGGGTGTCGGCACGCAGGCTTCCGGCGCGGGGACCGCGGGCGCAGAGGCAGCCGGAATCGCCAGCCGGACCGCGAGCACGGCTGCGTCCGAGAGCGCCAGCGCGCCGGGCCGGGCCGGGGGCGCGGAGGGTGCCGGGGTGGCGGGTCGCGGCGAAGGGGCGGGCGCGTGACCGCCGTAGCCCCTCCCCTGCCCCGCCAGCAGATCGGCGGCCGGCTGGTGGCCGGCGCGTTCGGCGTGTGCGCGATCATCGCCGCCATCGCCGCCAGTTCGTTCACCGCCCAGCAGTCCGTACCGGGCATCCCCATGCCGGGCC
The DNA here is from genome assembly GCF_039531895.1 of Nonomuraea monospora. Taxonomy (NCBI): domain Bacteria; kingdom Bacillati; phylum Actinomycetota; class Actinomycetes; order Streptosporangiales; family Streptosporangiaceae; genus Nonomuraea; species Nonomuraea monospora. Next base: position 58,045 of record NZ_BAAAQX010000001.1, on the reverse strand, counting down.
CCGTCGTGTCGATCGGGCTGCCGATCGTGCGGGTGCTGCTCGACGTGTCCGCCGTGGCCGTCGTCGGCCTGAGCCTGCTGCCCAAGCTGCTCGGCTTCAAGGCGCCAGAACGTACGGAGCCGGTCATGCTGCGGGTGCGCCCGCTGGCCGTGATGGCGGCCTGGGCGTGGGCGATCTGCGCGCTGGTGACGATCGTCCTCCAGACCGCCGAGCTGAACCCCGGCGCCGTCCCGACGTTCGGCATGATCGCCGGATATATCGGAAGTGTCGGCACGGGCCAGGGGCTGCTGTTCAGCGCCGCGTGCGCCCTGGCGGCGGCCGGGATCGGCCTGATGGCGGTGCGGTTCGGCGAGAAGGTGCCGGCCGAGCTGCGGATCATCGTGGCGCTGTTCGGGCTGCTGCCCATCCCCGTCACCGGCCACGCGGTGAACTCGGTCTGGCACGACCCCATCATGATCTCGATGGAGATCCACGTCATGGGCGCGGCGGCGTGGACGGGCGGGCTGATCGCCACCGCCATCTTCGTCGCGCCGCACCGTGACCTGCTGGCCGTGGTGCTGCCGAAGTTCTCCAGGATGGCCACCGTCTGCCTGTCGCTGGTGGCGCTGTCCGGGCTGGTTACCGGCTTGGGGACGATGGCGCTCACACCCGGCGTGACGCTGCCGGACGCCATCGTGACCAGCCACTACGGACTCCTCGTCGTGGTCAAGACGGCGTTGGTGGCGCTGCTGGTGCCGCTCGCGGCGCACATCCGCTTCCGGCTGCTGCCGGTCATCCGCCGTGGCGGGGCCACCGCTCTGGCGGGGTGGGCGACGGCCGAGGTGGGGATCATGGGGCTGGCGTACGGGGTCGCGGTGGCGATCACCCGCGCCTCGATCGCCTGACCCCCACCGTCGTGCCCGCGTGACCTCCGCGCCTGCCGTGAACCCGTCCAGACTGCGCTCCCGTCCACGAGCGGCGCCACGCGAACGGCCCCCTGCCGAAAGACAAGGGGCCGTTCTCCGTCCGATCTCCTAAGCCAGCGGCGCGGCCGGTGCGATCACCGGCCGCGGCAGCGCCTCGATCGGCCGCTGCCTGCGCCTGCCCGCCATCCACTCGATGGCCAGCCAGGCGACGAGCAGCCCCAGCCCCGCCCACACAGCGGACGGCGTGGCCAGCGGAGGCGCCCCCGACAGCCCTTCCTGCCCGGTGATCGCGCCGTACACGGGCCCCATGATGGCGTTCTGCGCCACCAGAGCGCCGTACGCGATCGCCGTCACCCCGGCCGCCCCCAGCACCGCGCGCACCACCGGCACGCGTACCAGGAACGCCAGGTCCACCAGCAGCCCGGCGACGACCATGAAGAACGGCACCGCCGACGGCGGGAAGCCGGTGAAGGTCAGCAGCGGCCAGATCAGCGTCCTGAACAGCACGTAGCTGCCCGCCACCAGGGTGGCCGCGCCGAACCTGCCGACCATCGCCCTGGCCACGACCAGCACCGTCAGCACGCCCACCACGGCGTACACCGGATACAGGTAGTCGGGCACGGGCAGGGTGAAGCCGGCCATCATGGTGCGGTCGATGGGCCGTCCCATCTGGTCGGCCGCGAACTGGAGCAGGATCGGCTCGGCGTAGGTCGCGCCGTTGTCCCACGCGCCGAGCGACAGGATGCCGTACTCCTGGTGCTGCTCGGGGAAGTGCATGTTCTCCAGGAAGAACGCGAAGAACGCGCCGAGCACGACGACCCGTTCCCGGCCCTGCCGCGCACCCAGGTACCAGCCGCGGATCACGCCCGCGATCATGAAGAACGTTCCAACGTAGAGCAGGATGTGCGACGGGCTCCACGAGGTGATGTCGAGCCCGTTGACGCGGTGGTTGATCAGGTCGAGCGGCACCGCGACGAGGAAGGTGCCGGTGCCCCACTGGATGAGCCGGAGCGCGATCTTGTCGACGCCGTACCCGGTGTAGCCGTGGATGATGGTGAGGGCGACGACGATGGCCGTGCCGGCGGAGTTGAGCAGGTGCGGTGGGGCGAGGTCGTCACGCAGCCACTTGAAGTGCCACGAGACGTCCCATGCCGAGCCGAGCACCTTGAGCGTGAACGCCGCCAGCCAGCCGAAATAGAGCACCCTGAACAGGTCTTGGGGGGTTTCGCGGCCCGCCTCGCCGCGAGTCCAGTAGGGCAGGGCCCAGGCGGCGGCCCTCTTGAACGATGCTGGAGACTTCACGGCAGAGAATCTTACGGTCATCTGCCCCGTACAGTCCGATCGCGGGGCCTCACCTCGCCGAGGCGCGCAGGGAGTACATGAGCGGGATCCTGGGGGCGCCGGCGGGCCACCGGTAGGCGCCGTCGGATTCGACCAGGCCGGCGAAGCGGCGGAACAGCGTGTGGTCGTGCTCGTGGAGGAACTCGACGCGCAGCCCGGCCGCCGCGATCGCGCTGACGACGTCGCCGACGCCGTGGTCGAACTGCACGGAGGTCTGGTATTCGAGGACGTCGTCGCCGGTGTAGGTGTACGGGTACTCCCAGACCTGCGCCTCGCGGTTGAAGTAGTCGCGCACGACGCGGGTGCCGGTGTCGTCGTCCAGCATGTTCTGGAACGGGTGGAACTCCGCGAGGTAGAGGAAACCGCCGGGGTTCAGCAGGGCGACCACCGTCTCGGCCCAGCGGGTGAGGTCGGGCAGCCACACGAGGGCGCCGAGGCCCGTGTAGACGATGTCGTAGGTCTCGCCGAGCGCCTGAGGCGCGTCGTAGACGTCGGCCGTCACGAACCTCGCGGGCAGGCCGCACTCGGCGGCGAGGCTCCTGGCCTGCTCGATCGCGGCGCCGGAGAAGTCGAGGCCGGTCACCTCGGCGCCGAGCCTGGCCCAGGAGAGGGTGTCGAGGCCGAAGTGGCACTGCAGATGCGCCAGGCGGCGCCCGGCCACGTCGCCGATCTCCGCCAGCTCGAACGCCCGCAGCGGGCTCCGGCCGGCCTTGAAGCCTGCCACGTCGTAGAAGTCGCTGGCGACGTGGATGGGGACGCGGGCGTTCCAACTGGCCTCATTGATCCGCAGATAGTCGTCCATGCCGGTGATCGTAAGGTTTTTCGCGTTCAGTTCCGGCGGCGCAGGCGTACCGGGAGGTGTTTGAGCCCGTTCTGGAAGTTGGAGGTGAGCCGGCGCGGGCTGCCGGCGAGCTCGACGTCCCAGGCCAGCAGCTCCCTGAACAGGGAGCGGAACTGGGCGCGGGCCAGATGGGCGCCGAGGCAGAAGTGCGGGCCGAAGCCGAAGCTGACGTGGTCGTTCGGGGTGCGGGCGACGTCGAAACGGTCGGGGCCGGGGAAGACGGACGGGTCGCGGTTGGCGGAGGCGTGGTAGACGACGACCTTGTCGCCCGCCTTGACGCGCCGGTCGCCGAGGGTGAGGTCGCGCGTCGCCGTCCGCCTGAAGTGCATGACCGGCGGCCAGAAGCGCAGCATCTCCTCGATCGCGGAGTCCAGCAGGGAGGGGTCGGCGCGCAGGCGGGCCAGCTCGGCGGGGTGCTGGAGGAGGGACAGCAGGCCGCCGGGGATGCCGTTGCGCAGGGTCTCGTTGCCGGCGACGGCGAACAGGAAGAACATATTCTCGAACTCCGCCTCGGTCAGGCCACCCTCGCGCATCGCCGCCATGACGGACTCGCCGTCCACGGGCGTCTCCGCCAGCGCGTGGGCATAGGCGAACATGTCGGACAGCGCGGCCCTCGCTCGCGGGTTGACGCCCGGCCTCAGCTCGGGCCTGGCCGCGAGCGCCAGTCGGCCCATGGGGGTGAGCGAGGCGACGTCCGCCGTGGACAGGCGCGCGTAGTCGTCGTCCTGGTAGCCGATCACGCGGGACGCCCAGTCGTACAGCAGCCGCTTGTCCTGCGCGGGGACGCCCATGACGTGCGCGAGCGTCCACACGGGCAGGTCGGCGGCCACCTCCACGAAGTCGCACTCGCCCGCCTCGAACAGCGCCGCCGCCCGCTCCGCGATCGTGCGCTCCAGCGCCCGCACGGCGCGCGGCGTGAACGCCGCCGCCACGATCCTGCGCAGCCTGGAGTGGCCAGGCGGGTCCATGTTCAGCATCTGCGACTGGACGAAGCGCAGGTCGGCGGGGGTGTCGGGGTCGCGGATCTGGGTGGCGCCGAGGTGCGAGGAGAAGTCCTCGCTGGTACGCAGTACGTGCTTGACGTCGGCGTGCCTGAACACCGCCCAGAAGCCGGGGCCCTCGCGCCAGGGGCCGATGGGCGGCTCGGGGATCCAGCGGACGGGCGATTCTTCCCTTAGGCGGGCGAACAGCTCGTACGGGACGGCCGTTTCGTAGGTGGACGGGGTGAAGATCTCGACCACGGACGGCTGCGCGCCGTCGTCCACACGGGCCGCCGGGTGAGCACCGTTCGACATGCCGTCCTCCCGTTCTCCCGTTCTCCCGGACCGGTTTCCCACAGCCGCACCCGGGGCCGCCACATCTTGCCCACAGCCGCGCCCGGGGTTGCAGCCCCTTGCCCACAGCCGCGCCCCGGCTTGCAGCACCTTGCCCACAGCCTCGTCCGGGGCCGCGGCGCCTTGTCCACAGGCTCTTCGCAGGGCCTCTCCAGCACCCCGTCCAGCGTGCATGATGAGCCCGTGACTCCAGAAGACGCAGAGGCGATTCTCCAGGAATACTTCGCCCCCTGGATCAAGCAGCTCGGCCTGCGGGTGGAGGAGGTGGGCGACCGCCACGCCCTCGTCCGGCTCCCCTGGTCCGACGACCTGGCCAGAGAGGGGGGCGGGCTGTGCGGGCAGGCCATGATGGCGGCGGCCGACACCGCCACGGTGCTCGCCGTCTCGTCGGCGCGCGGCGGGTTCGTGCCGATGACCACGGTGCAGCAGTCCACGACGTTCCAGCGGCCGGTGGTGGGCAAGGACGTGCTGCTCGACGTGCGCATCACGAAGCTGGGGCGCACGCTGGCGTTCACCGAGATCACGTTCACGGCCGAGGGCAGCACGGAGACGGCCGCCCACGCCACCACCGTCTACGCGATCATGGGCTGACTTACCTCTCAGGTAATCGCCACGCCGCACCTATCCGAGGAGACTGACACATGCATCGACCGCTTAATCGGACTTATGGGATGAATCATGACTACTTACGACACTGTGCAGGAGCTGTTGCGCCGGATCGGTGAGGGTGACGCCGAGCGGGTCGCCGAGTTGTTCGCCGAGAAGAGCGAGTGGCGCTTCAACTGGCCCGCCGAGGGGCATCCCGCGGTGCCGTGGATCCGGCCTCGTTCGAGCCGGGCCGACGTGGCCGAGCACTTCCGCATGCTGGGGGCGTACCACGTGCCCGAGCTCAACGGCACCTCCGTCGCGCGGATCCTGGTCGACGGCGACGACGCCGTCGTGCTCGGCGACATCGCGCAGACCGTCGCGGCCACCGGCCGCTCCTACACCTCCCCGTTCGCCCTGCACCTCACGGTCACCGACGGCTTGATCACCCGCTACCACATCTACGAGGACAGCCTCACCGTGGCCAGAGCGCTCTCCGCCGAGAACCTGCAGGCGTCATGACCGGCGCCCCCGTCCCTCTGCGGCGAGTCCACGACCCACCCGCCCACCTCTCTTAGCACCTTTCAGCAGGTCCCGGCGCCACTCCGTCTCAGGGATCTCTCAGGTGCGGAAAGTAGGCTCACCGCATGAAGCGTGTGGCCGCCCTGGTTGCGGCACTCGCCCTCATCGGGGTGACGACCTGGCTCGTGTGGCCGTCGGCACCCGAGGTGCGAGGCCAGGACCAGCAGATAACCGTCGTCGACGGACCAGCCGACGACCAACGGGTCGAGCTCGATACGACGTTCTTCGCGCCTCCCGACGGCGGGAAGGCGCCCGCCGTGCTGCTCGCCCACGGGTTCGGCGGCAGCAAGCAGAGCATGCGCGACCAGGCGGTCCGCCTCGCCCAGCAGGGCTACGCCGTGATGACCTGGTCGGCTCGCGGCTTCGGGCGCTCGACCGGGCAGATCGCGCTCAACTCGCCCGACTACGAGGTCAAGGACGTCAAGCAGCTCATCGACTGGCTGGCCAAACGGCCCGAGGTCGCTCTCGACGCCGCCGGCGACCCTCGGGTGGGGATCGCGGGCGGGTCGTACGGCGGGGCCATCGCGCTGATGACGGCGGCCTTCGACCAGCGAGTGGACGCCATCGTCCCGCAGATCACCTGGTCGGACCTGGCCGACGCCCTCTTCCCCAACGCAGCCACGCAACCGTCCGGCACTGGGGCCACTGACACGCAACCGTCCGACACCGACACCGACACCGACGGCAACGCCGACGCCGCTGACGCCCAGCCCTCCGGCACCGCCCAGCCCTCCGGCACCGCCCAGCCTTCCGGCACCGGGACGACTGCCGCACAGCCGACCAACGCCGCCCAGCCGACCGGCACCGGGGCGATGGCCGCACAGCCGACCGACGCCGGGGCGGCTGCCGCGCAGCCTGGCGGCACCGGCACTGGGGTTGCGGCCACGCAGGCCGGGGGTCAGGGTGCCGGGGGTGCTGCCACGAGCGGGGTCTTCAAGCGCATGTGGGCCGGGATCTTCTTCGGCCAGGGCGTCTCGCTGGACGCCACGTCGCTGCTCGGACGCAGGGAGGCCGCGGCCGGGCCGCTGACGGAGGAGCAGGCGCGGTGCGGCAGGTTCCTGCCCGAGGTCTGCGCCATCTACCAGCAGGTCGCCAAGGACGGCCGGGCCACCCCGGAGGCGGTCGAGCTGCTGCGCAAGTCCAGCCCGATCACCGTGGCCGGGCAGATCAAGGCCCCCACCCTGCTCATCCAGGGCCAGCGCGACTCGCTCTTCCCCCTCGGCCACGCCGACGCCAACGCCAAGGCCATCGCCGCGGCGGGCACCCCGGTGAGCCTGGCCTGGTTCGACGGCGGCCACGACGGCGGCAACGGCGAGGCCGATTGGCTCTTCGACCAGTCGGCCGCCTGGTTCGCCCGCTACCTCAAGGGCGAGGGCGCCGGGCAGGCCGCGCCGCCGGTAAGCGCGTTCACGGTGACGCGTGACGGCGGACGCGACCCCGGCACCCGCCAGCGCATCCGTCTCCACCCGGAGGCCGCCTCCTACCCGGGCCTCACCGGCACCGACACCACCACCGTCGCCCTCAACGGCCCCGAGCAGAACATCGTCAACCCGCCCGGCGGCGCCCCCGCCTCGATCTCGACCGTGCCGGGCATCGGCGGGCTGCTGGGCGGCCAGAACACCGGCAGCGGCGTCTCGATCGACATGCCGGGACAGAGCGCCACGTTCGAGTCAGGGCCTCTCACCGCTCCCCTTCAGCTCACCGGGAGCCCCAGTGCCAAGATCAGAGTGACGGGTGAGGGCGAGGCGACGCTCTTCGCGAAGCTGTACGACGTGGCCGACGACACCCAGCTACCCACCTTGCCCGCCGGGCTGGTGGCACCGATCCGGGTGATGATCCCGGAGGGGGCGGGCAGTGCGGAGGCCACGGTCAGCCTGCCTGCCGTGGATCATCGCTTCGCCGTGGGGCATCGGCTGCGGCTGGTCGTGACCACGACCGACATGGGCTTCGCCACTCCTGCGCAGCCTGCCGCCTACCGGGTGGCGCTGGCGTCGCCCGCCGTCAGCGTTCCCACCGTCGGCACCTTGGCCGCTGCTCCTACCGGGGTGGCGTGGTGGGTGTGGGCGATGCCGTTGGCCGCTGTGGTGGTCGCGGGGATCGTGCTGGCTACCGGGCGTACCACGACGCGGTCCCGGATTCGGACTGCTGGGGTGACGGGTGGCGGGTCGGCGCAGGATGATCCCGTTCTCGTGACCGCCGCCGCCGGGAGTGGTGCCGACGGTGGCGCCGCCGACGGGGGAAGCGATGACGGCGGGCGCGATGGTGACGCCGGTCGGGTGGTTGTGGGCGGCCGGGAGGACGGCGTGGCTGCCCACAACGGCGACGGCGCGTCACCGTCAAGCAGCGAGGTGTCTGCGGCGAGCAACGGTGCGTCGTTGGCGAGCAGCGCCACATCGGCAGCGGGCGGCGGGACGTCGGCGGCGAGCAGCAGCGCGTTGTCGGCGGACAGCGGAACATCGGCCGCGAGCAACGGCGCATCGGCGGCGAGCAGTGGCGCATCGGCAGCGGGCGGCGGGACGTCGGCGGCGAGCAGCGGCGCGTTGTCGGCGGACAGCGGGACGTCGGCCGCAAGCAGCGGCGCATCGGCGGCTGACAGCGGGACGTCGGCCGCGAGTAATGGTGCGTCGGTGGGTGGCCCGGCCGAGGTGCCGTTGGAGATCAGCGGGCTGACGAAGGCGTACCGTAACGGCGAGCTGGCCGTCAACAACCTGTCGTTCCGGGTGGAGCGCGGCCAGGTCCTGGGCCTGCTCGGCCCCAACGGCGCAGGCAAGACGACCACGATGCGCATGATGATGGGCCTCATCCAGCCGGACGCAGGCGAGATCCGCATCTTCGGCGAGCAGGTGACGCCGGGCGCGCCCGTGCTGTCCAGGCTGGGGTCGTTCGTGGAGGGGCCGGGCTTCCTGCCGCACCTGTCCGGGCGCGACAACATCCAGTTGTACTGGGCCGCCACCGGCCGGCCCCCGGCCGACGCGCACTTCGACGAGGCGCTGGAGATCGCGAACCTCGGCAAGGCGCTCGAACGCGCCGTGCGTACGTACTCGCAGGGCATGCGCCAGCGGCTGGCCATCGCGCAGGCGATGCTCGGGCTGCCGGACCTGCTCGTGCTGGACGAGCCCACGAACGGGCTCGACCCGCCCCAGATCCGGGAGATGCGGGAGGTGCTCAAGCGGTACGCGCGCGACGGCCGTACCGTGATCGTGTCCAGCCACATGCTGGCCGAGGTGGAGCAGACCTGCAGCCATGTGGTGGTGATGCAGCGCGGACGGCTGGTGTCGGCCGGTCCCGTGTCGCGGCTGCTCGGCTCGGCCCCCACTGTCGCCAACGGGCACGGGCCGCGACTGGAAGACGTGTTCCTCGACCTCATCGGAGACAAGCAATGACCGCCGCGACCGGCTACGCGCCGAACCGTACGCTGCCGTTGCGGGTGGAGATCGTCAGGCAGTTCAAGCGGCGGCGCACGCTGGGCATGTTCGCGTTGCTGCTGGCTCTGCCGTGGGTGCTGGTGATCGCGTTCCAGATCGGGCCGCAGTCGAGCTCGCAGGGGCAGTCGGCGCTGCGCATGTCGGATCTGGCGACGCAGAGCGGGCTGAACTTCGCCGCGTTCGTGCTGTCGGTGTCGGCCAGTTTCCTGCTCGTGGTGGCGGTCGCGCTGTTCTGCGGCGACACGGTGGCCAGCGAGGCCAACTGGTCGTCGCTGCGGTACCTGCTGGCGGCGCCGATCCCGCGCGACCGGCTGCTGCGGCAGAAGCTGATCGTGGCGCTCGGCTACTCGGCGGCGGCGGTGATCTGCCTGCCGCTGATGGGGTTGCTCGCGGGCACGCTGGCGTTCGGCTGGGACGACATCACGGTGCCCGGCACGGGAGAGACCATCCCGGCTCTGGACGTGCTGCCGCGCTTCGGGATCGTGATCGGGTACGCGCTGGTCAGCCAGCTTGTCGTGGCCGCCCTGGCGTTTCTCATCTCCACCATGACCGACTCCCCGCTCGGCGCCGTGGGCGGGGCGGTCGGGTTGTGGATCGTCTCCACGATTCTGCAGGCGGTCGAGGCGCTGGGGGCGTTGCGGGAGTTCCTGCCGACGTTCTGGAACACGGCCTGGACCGATGCTCTGGTGCCTGAGCTGGACTGGAGCGGGATGGTGAAGGGGGCGTCCGTGTCGATCACGTATGCGGTGATTCTCATCGCGGTGGCGTTCCGGCGGTTCCGGCGTAAGGACGTGGTGAGTTAGGGCCGGAGTGTCTGGAGGACGTGGCGAGGCAAGACCACGGTGTGTGATGGACGTGGCGAGTTGGAGCTGCGGTGTGTGAAGGACGTCGCAAGGTAAGGCTGCGGTGTGTGGAGGGCGTCGCGAGGCAAGGCCGCGCTGTGTGAAGGACGTCGCGAGGCAAGGCCGCGCTGTGAAGGACGTCGCGAGGCAAGGCCGCACTGCGTGGAGGGCGTCGCGAGGCAAAGCAGCGGTGTGCGTGGAGGGCGTCGCGAGTTGAGCGGTGAAGGGTGTGGTGGGCTGGAGTTGGGGCGAGAAGGCGGGGGTTTCAGTCGTTGGTCCAGTCGAAGGCCTTGGTGACGGCCTTCTTCCAGCCCGCGTAAGCCTTCTCCCGCCGCTCCTCGTTCCAGCTCGGGTTCCACCGCCGCGACTCCGCCCAGTGCGCCCGCAGCTCACCCGTGTCCTTCCAGTAGCCGACGGCCAGTCCGGCGGCGTAGGCGGCGCCGAGGGCGGTGGTCTCGGCGACGACGGGGCGGCTGACCGGGACGCCGAGGATGTCGGACTGGAGCTGCATGCACAGGTCGTTGGCGGTGACGCCGCCGTCGACCTTGAGCACGTCCAGGACGACGCCGGAGTCGCGCTGCATGGCTTCGACCACGTCGCGGCTCTGGTAGCAGATGGATTCGAGGGTGGCGCGGGCGAGGTGGGCGTCGTTGTTGTAGCGGGACAGGCCGACGATGGCGCCGCGGGCGTCGGCGCGCCAGTAGGGGGCGAACAGGCCGGAGAAGGCGGGCACGAAGTACATGCCGCCGGAGTCGGCGACCTGCCGGGCCAGGGTCTCGCTCTGGCCGGCGGAGGTGATGACGTGGAGCTGGTCGCGCAGCCACTGGACGGCGGAGCCGGTGACGGCGATGGAGCCTTCCAGGGCGAAGACGGCGGGCTGGTCGCCGAACTTGTAGGCCACGGTGGTGAGCAGCCCGGACTGGGAGCGCACGCGGTCGGTGCCGGTGTTGAGCAGCAGGAAGTTGCCGGTGCCGTAGGTGTTCTTGGCCTCGCCGGGTGAGAAGCAGACCTGGCCGACGGTGGCGGCCTGCTGGTCGCCCAGGATGGCGGTGATCGGCACTTCGCCGCCGAACGGCCCGTAGCGGGCGGTGACGCCGTAGCCGGTGGGGTCGGCGGAGGGGCGGATCTCGGGGAGCATGGCGCGGGGGATGCCGAAGTACGACAGCAGTTCGTCGTCCCAGTCGAGCGTGTCGAGGTCCATCAGCATGGTGCGGCTGGCGTTGGTGACGTCGGTGATGTGCACGCCGCCGTTGACGCCGCCGGTGAGGTTCCACAGGGTCCAGGTGTCGGTGTTGCCGAAGACGGCCTCGCCGCGGTCCACGGCTTCGCGGACGCCGGGCACGTTCTCGAGGATCCACTGGATCTTGCCGCCGGAGAAGTAGGCCTCGGGCCGCAGGCCGGTCCTGTCGCGGATGACCTGGCCGCGTTCGTCCTGTTCGAGCGCGGCGGCGATGCGGTCGGTGCGGGTGTCCTGCCAGACGATGGCGTTGTAGTACGGGCGTCCGGTGCGCGGGTTCCACACGACGGTGGTCTCGCGCTGGTTGGTGACGCCGAGGGCGGCCAGGTCGGTGTCGTGCAGGCCGGTGCGTTGCAGCGTGGTCTGGATGACGGCGGCGGTCCTGGTCCAGATCTCGATCGGGTTGTGCTCGACCCAGCCGGCCCTGGGCAGGATCTGCTCGTGTTCGAGCTGGTACTTGGCGACCTCGGCGCCGTCATGGTCGAAGATCATGAAGCGGGTGCTGGTGGTGCCCTGGTCGACGGCGCCGACGAAGTCCGGCATGGTGCTCTGCTCCCCTGGTTCAGTCGGACGGCTTCACGGTGTCGCGGTCCTCGCCCTGGGGGAGGAAACGGGCGATGCACGCCTGGTAGAGGGAGGCTCCGAGGACGCCGCCGATCAGCGGGCCGACGATCGGGACCCACCAGTACAGGTCGCCGTACTGGTCGCGCCACGCGCCGCCGTAGCCGGTGAGGAAGCTGGCCAGGCGGGGCCCGAAGTCGCGTGCCGGGTTGATGGCGTAGCCGGCGTCGGTGCCGAAGGACATGCCGATGCCGACGACGAGCAGGCCGATGACGAACGGCCCGAGGTTGGCGCCCGGCGCCATGTTGGCCGTGTCGGACAGGGCGAAGACGACGAAGAGCAGGATGGCGGTGCCGATGATCTGGTCGCGCAGGCCGCCCCACATGTCGACGGGGAAGGTGCCGTTGCCGGGCAGGGTGGAGAAGACGATCTGCGTCTTGAGGGTGTGGCCCGGGTCGAACATGGCCAGCACCTCGGAGTAGTTCCAGCGCACGATGAGGGCGGCGACGAAGGCTCCGGCGGTCTGCGCGAGGGCGTACGGGATGACCTTGCGCCAGGGGAAGCCCCTGCAGACGGCGAACCCGAGCGTGACGGCGGGGTTGAGGTGCGCGCCCGTGGTGCGCCCGGCGACGTAGACGCCGAGCATCACGCCGATGCCCCAGGCCCAGGCGATGCTGTCGTGGTCGCCGAGCTGGGCGGCGACGACCTGGGCGACGACTCCGGCGCCGAACAGGATGAGCACCATCGTCCCGGCGAACTCGGCGACGAGCTCGCCCGTCAGCTCCCTGTGGGTGGGACGTCCGGCCACCGGTCACCTCCTTGATGCGGCGTTGTGTGCCATTCCCTGATCCAGGGAACGAACACGTTCTGTGATTGATCTATTACGGAAAGCGACTGGTGCGGTATGGGGCTGACCGGCGCGCTCGACGCCAGGAACCGCCAGGAGACGATCGACCGGCTCGCCGGGCAGACGTTCGACGTGCTGGTCGTCGGCGGGGGCGTGACGGGGGCGGGCGCCGCGCTGGACGCCGCCTCGCGCGGGCTGCGGGTGGCGCTCGTGGAGAGCCGCGATCTGGCGGCGGGCACGTCCAGCAGGTCGAGCAAGCTGATCCACGGCGGGCTGCGGTATCTGGAGCAGTTCGACTTCAAGCTGGTCAGGGAGGCGCTCAAGGAGCGCGACCTGCTGGTCTCGCGGCTGGCGCCGCACCTGGTCAGGCCGGTCACGTTCCTGTACCCGCTGCGCCGCAAGGTGATCGAGCAGCCGTACGTGGCGGCGGGGCTCACCCTGTACGACGCGCTGGAGGGCGTGCGGCGGCCGATGCCCAGGCACCGGAACCTGTCGCTCAAGGAGGCCCGCAGGCTCGCGCCCGGCCTGCGGAGCGACGTGCTGACCGGCGCGATGATCTACTACGACGCGCAGGTGGACGACGCCCGCTTCACCCTCGCCCTGGCCCGCACGGCCGCCGCGCACGGCGCCGTGATCGCGACCAGGGCCGCGGCGGTGGCGATGCTGCGCGACGAGCGCGGCGAGCGGGTGGTCGGGGCGCGGGTCCGCGACGAGGAGACGGGCCGTGAGGGGGATGTCGCCGCCGACGCGGTGGTGGTCTGCGCCGGCGTGTGGACGGATCCGGTGGCCGCGCTGCCCGGGGCGGCGGAGCCGGGCTTCAAGGTGCGGATGTCGAAGGGCGTGCACGTCATGGTGCCGGGTGAGGCGATCGACTCGCGGACCGGCATGATCATCCGTACCGAGAAGAGCGTGCTGTTCATCATCCCGTGGACCAGGCGGCGGTGGATCGTCGGCACGACCGACACCGACTACGAGGGCGACCGCGCCGAGCCCGCCGCCACCGGCGCGGACGTCGACTACCTGCTGGAGCACGCCAACTCGGTGCTGGCCCGCCCGCTGACCAGGGACGACGTGGTCGGGCTCTTCGTGGGGCTGCGGCCGCTGGTGGCCGCCGACGAGAGCTCGTCCACCACGAAGCTGTCGCGCGAGCACGTCGTGGACGTGCCGCTGCCCGGCCTGGCCACGATCGCGGGCGGCAAGTACACCACGTACCGGATCATGGCCAAGGACGTGATCGACGCGGCGCTGGAGGGGTATGACGTGCCGGAGTCGGTGACCGAGCGGCTGCCGCTGCTCGGCGCGGACGGGCTGCCCGCGCTCGAACGGTCCGTACGCCGCATCGCCGAGGACCACGACCTGGACGTGGACTCCGTGGCCTACCTGGTGCGCCGCTACGGGAACCTGGCCATGGAGGTGCTCGGCCTGATCCGGGCGGACCCCTCGCTCGGGGAGCCGCTGATCGAGCCTGGCCCGTGGCTGAAGGCGGAGGTCTGCTACGCGGTCACCCACGAGGGCGCGCTGCACGCCGAGGACATCGTGGCGCGCAGGACGCGGATGCTCATCGAGTCGAACGAGCTGGCCGACCAGGCGGCGCCGGTGATCGCGGGGCTGATGGCGGGGGTGCTGGGGTGGGATCAGGCGCGGGTGGAGCAGGAGGTGGCGCGCTGCCGGAGCCTGGTGGAGGCGGAACGCACCGCCCTGGCCCAGGCCAGGACCACCGCAACGGACGCCTGAGGGCGCAGGACTCTCCGCAGTGGGCGGCTGAGGGCGCAAAACCTCCGCAGCGGACGGCTGAAGCGCAGGACCTCCCGCAACGAACGGCTGAAGGGCCTCCGCGACAGGCTTGAACCCGCGCGAGGACCTTACAGCGGGCGGCTGAAGGTGACCAGGCTCGTGCCGGGGCCGTTGTAGCCCGGCGTCGGCTCGCTCACGTCGAACCCCATGCGGCGATGGAAGGCGATCGAAGCCCCGTTGACCGGCGCGGTGATGGCCTTGACCACACGCCGCCCGTCGGCGCGGGCCAGCTCGAAGAAGCGCTCGTACATGGCGCGCGCCAGCCCGCTCTGCCGCGCATCGGGCGAGACGCCGACGAAGTGGATGTACGCCTCGTCGGGCAGCGACGGCGACAGCAGGCCGATCAGGAAGCCCGCCGGCTCGCCGGACGGCCCCTCGGCCACCAGGCTGGTGCGGTGGAAGTGATCGAGGAAGAGCCGGGGCAGGGCGCCCTGGATCGGGCGCCCCCACCAGGAGTCGAGGACGGCGGCGATGGCGTCGTAGTCGGCGGGGGTGGCGGGGCGCAGCGCGTACATGCGAGGGAGGCTAGTCCCAGTGCGGCGGGCGGTTGTCCAGAGGGATGCTAGTCCCAGTGCGGCGGGCGGTTGTCCAGGTAGAAGGCGTCGGTGTCGGGCTCGCGCCAGTCACCCCAGCCGAGATCGGTGTCGTCGGCGCTCTGTTCGGGCAGCAGCTGCTCAGGTAGAAAATCCTCCACGACGGACATGCTACCCAGGCGTACAAACCGGCACCGAGCGTGTCCGCCGGTCCAAGGACAGGCCGCGACCACGGCGGTACGATGCGAAGGCAGGTGTCGCCTACCCCCCGTGAGGCTGCCCATGGCCACCCCGACCGGATGGCGGCGTGAAGGCAATCTGCCGGCGGAGCTCACCAGCTTCATCGGCCGGACTCGCCTGCTCGCCAACCTGAAACGGCACCTCAGCGAGTCGCGCCTGGTGACCGTCACCGGCATCGGAGGAGTGGGCAAGTCCCGCACCGTGCTGCGGCTGGCGCACCAGGTGCGTTCCCACTACCCCGACGGCGTCTGGTTCGCCGATCTCGCGCGGCTGCAGGACGCGGGCATGGTCAAGCACACAATCGCCTCCGCGCTCGGCATCGCCGACCAGTCGTCGCGGGCGGAGTCGGAGTCGCTGTCGGAGTGGGTGGGCGAGCGCGACATGCTGCTCATCATCGACACCTGCGAGCATCTGGTGCAGGGCTGCGCCGAGCTGGTGCACGAGCTGCTGGAGGCGGCGCCCAACCTGAAGGTGCTGGCCACCAGCCGCCAGTCGCTGCACCTGCCCTACGAGCACGTGGTGCCGGTGCCGCCGCTGCAGGTGCCTGGCGACGATCCGGCCGAGAGCCTGTTCACCAACGAGTCGGTGCAGCTCTTCGCGGCCAGGGCGGGCGGCAGCGTGCCCGACTTCGTGCTGGACGAGGACAACATCGCGCCGGTGGCGGAGCTGTGCCGCAGGCTCGACGGCATCCCCCTGGCGATCGAGCTGGCCGCGGTGCGGCTGCGGGCGCTGTCGGTGGAGCAGATCCTCGGCCTGCTGGCCGACCGGTTCAGCCTGCTGGCCGGCGCCAGCCGGACGGCGCTGCCCCGCCACCAGACGCTGCGCGCCGCGATCGGCTGGAGCCACGAGCTGTGCGAGCCCGCCGAGCGGCTGCTGTGGGCGCGGCTGTCGGTCTTCGCGGGCGACTTCGAGCTGGACGCGGCCCGCTTCGTCTGCTCCGACGGCCGGCTGCCGTCGGAGGACATCACCGACCTGGTCACCGGGCTGGTGGAGAAGTCGATCCTGCTGATCAGGAGCAACCACGCGGGCGTACGGTACAAGCTGATCGACACCCTGGCCGAGTACGGCGAGGAGTGGCTCGACAAGCTCGGCCAGAAGGAGCAGATGGCCCAGCGGCACCTGGAGTACTACCTGAGCCTGGCCCAGCGCAGCGAGGACGCCTGGTCGGGCCCGCGGCAGATCTACTGGTTCGTCCGCATGCGGCAGGAGCACGACAACGTCCGCGTCGCGCTGGAGCACGCGCTCAGGTCGCCGGGCAAGTCGGCGCTCGCGCTGACGTTACTGTCGTCGTTGTGGTTCATGTGGGTGTGCTGTGGTTTCGCCCGCGAGGGGCGCCTGTACCTGGAGCGGGCGCTGGAGGCCAACCCCACGGTGAGCAAGGAGCGCTGCAAGGCGCTGTGGGTGCTGTCGTACGTCAAGAGCGCGCAGGGCGACAGCGCGGGAGCGCTGGCGGCGGCCGAGACGTGCAGCACCGAGGCGGTGCGGGTGGGCGACTCGCGGGCCGTGATCCTGGCCTCGAAGATGCAGGGCACGGCGGCGCTGCTGCAGGGCGACCTGCAGAAGGCCAGCGCGCTGCTCGGCGTGGCGATCGAGTTCAACACCGAGAACAGGGAGCTCAACCCGGGCCTGCTGCCCGCGATCGTGGAGCTGTCGATCGTGCTGACCACGCAGGGCGAGCTGTACGAGGCCGAGTCGCTGCTGCAGGACTGCCTCCAGGTGTGCAAGGAGCGCGGCGAGCTGTGGGTCAGCTCGTACGCGCAGTGGGCGCTGGCCGGCACCCGCATCGCGACCGGCAGGATCACGGACGCGCTGCAGAACGCCAGGGAGGCGCTGCGGATCAAGCGGCACTTCCACGACACGCTGGGCACGCTGATGGCGCTGGAGACGGCGGCGCGGATCTTCGTCCTGTCCGACAAGCTCACGCTGGCCGCCCAGTTGCTCGGGGCGCTGCAGCAGAACTGGAAGACGGCCGGGCTGCCGCAGCTCGGCGCGCCGTGGATGACCGAGGAGCACAACGCGTGCATGCGCGACTGCCGGCGGCGGATGGGCGAGCTGGCTTACAAGGACGCCTTCGAGGAGGGCGCCCGGCTGGATCTCGATGAGGCGTCCGCGGTCGCGCTGGACGACCCGGACGCCCCCGACGAGAGCTGAGGTTGCGGGACCGTTTTCAGACACTTTCCGATGGCCTGCGGCGGGGTGCCGTCAGGCCGGGGGGACCGTCAGACGGCCTGCGGCCACTGGGTGCCGTCAGGCCAGGCGTGCACGTAACGGGCACTGCCGAGGGAGAACGCGATGTGGCCTCGCACCCAGTGCTCGAGGCCTCGTACGTACTTGCGGACCGGGAGCGGGGCCCACTGTTCGAGTGCCGCCCGCCGGTCGAGGAACGCGGCGATGGCGTCGTTGTGCATCTGCGCGACCTCGTGCAGCGCGTCCTGCAGTGACAGGGCCTTGTGGGTGGCCAGTACGGTGACGAGGTTGTGCCGGGCCTTGTCGTTGCCGCGTTCCTTGGCGTACGACAGGAGGTCGTTGTCCCAGCCGATGAGGTCGCACGCCAGGTCGGAGAGCGTGCGGACGTCGGGGTGGTGCCACTCCTCCGCCTCCAGCCGGTAGCCGCCGCCCGCGTCGATGAGGGCGAAGCAGGTGTAGGTCGCGCCGGTGATGCGGCGCATGAGGACGTAGTCCTCGGGGGTGGGGATGAGGTCTACCTCGCGATTGGCGGCCTCCCAGATCTGGGCGAACAGGTATTCCTTCACCGTGATGCGCCACCGGTCCACCTGGGCGGGGGTGGCGTACGCGGAGATGCGGCGCAGCAGCTCGTTGAGTGCGAGACCGAACGGGTCGCCGGCGTCGGGTTCCCGGCGTCCGTCGAGGATCTCCAGGAGCGGCGGCAGGGCGCGGGCCAGTGCCGAGGCCCGGTGCCCCATGAGCTCGCCTTCGCAGAACGCGTCGTCGAAGGCGAAGAGCCAGTTGTACCAGTCGTTGATCAACCGGAGGCTGTCCCGCGGCATGGTGGGGTTGGTCCGTGCCGCGAGCAGGCCGATCTTTGAGCGCCGGAAGTGCTCGATGGTGTCGGCGCCGTTGAGCATGTGTGAGGCGGCCAGCCATGCGTGGCTCTCCGCGTCGACCTCCGAGGCATGAACGTTGATCTCACTCGGGAACGGACATGGCAACGGAGGGATGTGGAGCGGTCGCCTACTGAAGGAGTGCGCAGAAGTAGCCACGCCCCCAGCATGACTATCGAGTGTTCGAAAGGCCACACTCGGCAACTTCGAGCCCTTTAATGCTTATTTCATACTATGAATCTCTTTGCGCGAACCATTGGATAAACTGGTCATTCGCGAACATTCGCGCGGTCTCCAGCGCGGACGGCTGCCCGGCCTCCGGATCGGCCCCCGCGTCCAGCAGGGCTCTGACCACGGCAGACTCCTTCTTGAAGACCGCGCCCGCGAGCGGCGTCTGCCCACGGTCGTTGGCACGATTCGGATCGGCCCCGCTTGTTACAAGCATGCGTACGGTCTCGACGTGACCGTAATAAGCCGCCAGCATCAGCAAAGTGTCACCTTTGCCGTTGGTCAGGTCGACCGGCACCCCGGCGGCGACGTAGGCGCGCAGCGTCTCGGTCTCCCCCGCCCTGGCCAGGTCGAACAGCTTGGTGGCGAACTCTTCCAGCTCTGGATCCCCGTCCATGGGTCCATTGTCCCTCGATAGGGTGCCGTGCGCGGAATCGATACGACCCGCCGTAGGTTCTGGAGAAGAGTACCTAGGGAAAGGCTGTTTAACCGTGTTCGACCCGAAGGATCTCTACGAGCTCGCAGCCGACGCGCCCGAGCTTGCCGATCCGGTGTTGCTGTACCACTTCGACGGCTTCGTCGACGCGGGCTCGGCCGGACGGCTGGCAGTGGGCCACCTGCTGGCCGAGCTGGAGCACCGGGTCGTGGCGACGTTCGACGTGGACCGGCTGCTCGACTACCGGTCGCGGCGACCCATCATGACGTTCGACACCGACCGGTGGATGGAGTGCGAGAACCCCGAATTGGCCGTCCATGTCGCCAAGGACTCGACGGGCACGCAGTTCCTGGTGATGAGCGGGCCCGAGCCCGACCGTGAGTGGGAGCTGTTCACCAAGGCCGTCGGGGCGCTGGTGGCGGAGCTCAAGGTGAGCAAGCTGGTGACGCTGCACGGCATCCCGATGGCCGTGCCGCACACCCGCCCGCTCGGCATCACGATGCACGCCAGCAGGCCGGAGCTGATCAACGCGCAGACCAGCGCGTTCGGGCGTGTCCAGGTGCCGGGCAGCGTCGCCGCGCTGCTGGAGCTGCGGCTCGGGGCGCAGGGCCACGACGCGCTGGGCTACGCGGTGCACGTGCCGCACTACCTGTCGCAGGCGGAGTACCCGACCGCCGCGGTGAGCGGGCTGGAGGCCGTGACGCGGGGGACGGGGCTGGTGTTCCCGATGGACGCGCTGCGCGACGCGGCCCGCCGTACGACGACGGAAATCGAGGAGCAGATCCGGGCATCGAGCGAGCTGTCCACCGCCATCAGCGGGCTGGAGCAACAGTACGACGCGTTCGCCGCGGGCGCGGAGCGCGAGAACCTGATGGCCGAGACCACCCCCATGCCCACGGGTGACGAGCTGGCCGCCCAGTTCGAGCGCTTCCTGGCCGAACGCGACGACGAGTAGCGGGCGCCCCCTCGATACGCTGGGTCGATGAGTGAGATTCGCGTCGGCCTCGTCGGTTACGGCACCGCTGGGGCGTACTTCCACGCCCCGCTGATCGCCGCCACTCCCGGCCTGTCCCTGGTGGCCGTCGTCACCAGGAATCCCGATCGCCAGGCCGAGGTGGCCGGCCGGTACGGCGCGGCCGGGGTGGCCGACGTGCGTGACCTGTGGGAGCGGTGCGACCTGGTCGTGGTCGCCTCGCCCAACAGAACGCACGTGGCCACCGCGACCGCCGCCCTCGACGCGGGCCTGCCCGTCGTCGTGGACAAGCCGCTGGCCAGGACCGCCGAGGAGGGCCGCGAGCTGGTCCGGCTGGCCAAGGAGCGCGACCTCATGCTCACCGTGTTCCACAACCGGCGCTGGGACGGCGACTTCCGCACCGTGCGCCGGCTGGCCCGCGAGGGGCGGCTGGGCGACGTGCTGCGGTTCGAGTCGAGGTTCGAGCGCTGGCGGCCGGTGCCGAAGGGCGGCTGGCGGGAGTCCGGCGGCCCCGAGGAGGTCGGCGGCCTGCTGTACGACCTGGGCAGCCACCTCGTCGACCAGGCCGTGCAGCTCCTCGGGCCGGTGCGCGACGTCTACTGCGAGAGCGACGTCCGGCGGGCGCAGGTCTCGGCCGACGACGACACGTTCATCGCGCTCACCCACGCGGGCGGTGCCCGCTCGCACCTGTGGGCCAGCTCGATGGCGGCCATGCCCGGGCCGCGCTTCCGGGTGCTGGGCTCGGCCGCCGGCTTCGTGAAGTACGGGATGGACGTGCAGGAGGAGCGGCTCAGGGCGGGGATGACGCCCGATTCGCCGGGGTTCGGCGACGACGTGGAGGACCGCTGGGGCGTGCTGGGCACGCAGGACGATCGCGAGATCGTACGCACGGAGCCGGGGGCGTACCTCGACTTCTACCGGGGCGTGGCGGCGGCGCTGCGCGAGGGCGCGGCGCCGCCCGTCGATCCGGAGAGCGCGGTGGACGTGCTGGCGATCATCGAGGCGGCGCGCCTGTCCGCGACCGAGCGGATCGTCGTCCACCTCGACGCATAGCTGAATCCATGGAGGGTCAGCCGCGCAGGCGGGCGCGCATGGCGGCGGTGTCCTCGTCCGTCCATCCGTTGCGGGACAGCCAGCCCAACGGCCCGCCGAAGCGGTCGTCGAGCACGCCGAGGAACTGCTCGATGTAGCGCGCCCTGGGCAGGTGGTCGTCGGCCGGGCGCGAGTCGAGGTCGTCGCGGTAGGTGCCGCTGCCCCGCAGCCGCTTGAGTATCAGCTCCAGCCGCTCGCCCGTTGCCACGTAGTCCTCGACGATCGCCTCCCGGGTCACCCCGGCCAGCTCCAGGGCCAGCGCCGACAGCACCCCGGTGCGGTCCTTGCCGGCCGCGCAGTGCACCAGGGACGCGCCGTCGCTCAGCGCCATCGCCCGCAGGGCCGCCACCACGGAGTCGGGCCGGTCGCGCAGGTAGCCGAAGTAGAAGCCGGTCACCCGGAGCTCCTCGTCCACCACCCGCTCGGCCCAGGGCAGCACCCGGTCGCCGTCGATGGTGTCGGCCTCCACGTCGGTGTGCCGGCCGCCCTCCGCGAACAGCGTCAGATGGTGGTGGCGCACCTCGGGCACCCGGGTCAGCGGCCCCGGCCCCTCCAGCGACACCTCGGCGTTCGAGCGCAGGTCCACCACGTGCCGCAGGTTCAGCTCGCCCACCAGCAGCGCCACGTCGGCGGCGGTCAGCCCTTGCAGGTTGTCGGCGCGGAAGATCTGCCCGCGACGGGTGCGGCCACCGTCGCTCGTCGGCAGTCCGCCCAGGTCACGCGCGTTGACCGCGCCTTCCAGATCGATCCACCTCGTCGTCTCACTCATTATTACGACCCTATATGTCCCTCAACTATGAGCGGATTCGCGGTTCATAACGCAGCATGAACGTATGGATCCACGTGCTCTGCCTCCACGGCTGGTGATCGATCCATCGCTGCACCCGGAGATCTCGGTCGAGCTGCGGTCGAGTCCGCACATTCTCCGCATGGCTCGATCGGGCGCGCGAATGGACACGACCCGCAACCCCGCCCTGCTCTTCGTCCTGCCGGCCTTCCTGATGTTCCTGATGTTCGTGGCCGGCCCGGAATACTTCTTCATCGCGAGCATGGGAGTCGGCCTCATCGTCCTGATCCGGTGGATGGCGATGGACAGCACCTACAGATCGACCAAGCGAAGACTCCGCCTCGCCAGGGAGCACGCCAACCAGTACATCCTGCCGGAGGACCTCGACTATCCCTGCCAGCAGCTCCTGCGCCGCGCGCAGAACGCGGTCGAGGCGATCATGGCCTCGGCGGTGCACAAGGCGGGGCTGATCGACAGCATCGACAACCAGGTGTCGCTGCCGGAGGAGATCTGGCAGATCGCCACCCGGCTGCGGAAGCTGTCGTCGATGCACGCGGAGCACGGCAAGATCATCCCACGTGAGCTGCCGCCGGGCATGGAGGACGCGTTCAAGCCGTACACCAGCGCGCTGGACGCCGCCTGGACGTCGCTCTCCCAGCGGGTGCGCCACCTGGAGAAGTACGCCAAACAGGTGCTCAAGGCGGACAAGGTGTACCACGCGCACACCCGGCTGGAGAAGCTGGCCGCCAAGACCCCGGAGTACCAGCAGCTCCTCGCCGAGACCGTACGGGACGAGCTGGCGCACGAGCGGATCAGGGAGCTGTCGGATCAGGCGGCTCACGTGCGCAAGCTGTTCGAGGAGAGCATCCTCCAGGCCAGGCAGGCGGCCGGAGAGCTGTTGCGATCACCGCTCACGTAAAGCTGCTCAGGCAGAGGGGGCGGCGCGCCGCAGGAGCTCCAGCGTCCTGCGCATGCCGGCCTCGTTCCCGAGGCTGCGGTAGATCTCCCTGGCCTGCTCCAGCGGCTCCACCGCGGCCCCGCGCCCGCCCGCGTCCAGGTGCGCCTCGCCGAGGTAGCGCAGCCCTCTGGCCATCCACCACCGGTCCTCCAGCTCGGCGAACTCCCGCACGGCCCGGCGCAGCTCCTGTTCGGACTCCTCGATCCGCCCGAGCCTGGCCAGCGCCCGCCCGGCCGACACCGCGGTCCTGGCCACCCCCCACGAGTCGCCCAGCGCGACCAGGATCTCCTCGGCCCGCCGGACGTAGTCGAGCTCGCGCAGCCCGTTGTCCGGGTCGCCCACCTCGCCGGCGGCCCGCAGGCAGCGCGCCTCCTCCCACAGCTCCCCGCGCTGCTTGAACATCTCGCCGGCCCGGTCGAGGCTGAAGCCTGCCCTGGTGAACAGGTTGGCGGCCAGCCGGTGGTCGCCGTCGCGGTGCTCGCCGCGCGCCTGGGCGGCCAGCACCTCGCCGTAGACGCGCAGGGTCTGGGCCTCGGAGTAGCGGTTGCCCTCGCGCTTGAAGATCTCCAGGGCGTCCTCCAGCAGCT
Source organism: Nonomuraea monospora (assembly GCF_039531895.1). Classification (NCBI taxonomy): domain Bacteria; kingdom Bacillati; phylum Actinomycetota; class Actinomycetes; order Streptosporangiales; family Streptosporangiaceae; genus Nonomuraea; species Nonomuraea monospora. The sequence continues at coordinate 34,855 of NZ_BAAAQX010000001.1, read as the reverse complement.
CCCTGGCTTCCTCGGGCCGCCGCTCCGCCATCCGCATCTCGGCCAGGTTGCGCTGGGTGCGGGCCATCCACCACAGGTCGTCCTCGCCCTTGAAGCCGGTGATGGCCCCGATCAGGAAGTCCTGCGCGCGGTCCAGGTGGCCGTCGCTGAACAGCGTCATGCCGATCGTGCGCATGGCCCTGGCCGCCCACCAGGTCTCGCCCAGCTCGGTGAAGAGCGCCAGCGCCCGCTCCGACTCCGCCAGCCCGCGCTCGCGCAGGCCCAGCCCGCCGTGCACGGCGGCGGCGTCGAGCAGGGCGATGGCCATCGAGCGGCGGTCGCCGGTCTTCTCCGCGGCCTCGCAGCCCAGCTCCGCCACGGCCACCCAGTCGGCCCAGTACGCGCGCAGCGAGTGACACAGCGAGCAGAACGCCCTGGCCAGCCCCCACGTCAGCTCCCAGAGCCGGAGCTGGTGGGCCAGGTGGATCATGGCGATGAGGGAGAGCCGCTCGGCGTTGAGCCAGTCGCCAGCCCCGAGCTGCCCGTCGGCGCTGGCCCGCCGGCCGCCCCTGCTCCAGTCCTGCGGCCAGCGGTTCTGCGCCGCCGTCTCGGCGCGGCGGCGGTAGCCGTAGAGCACGCGCTCGATGGCGGCCCTGCGCCGCTCGTCCTCGTCATGATCGGCCAGCTCGGCGGCGAACACCCGGACCAGGTCGTGCAGGCGGTAACGCATGGCGCCGGTCTGGTCGGTGCCCGAGCACTCGGCGAGCTGGGCGTCCATGAGCGCTTCGAGCTGGTCGGCGCCGTCGAGGCCGGAGATGTCGAGCAGCTCGCCGGCCACCCAGCCGGGCACGTCCGGGGAGGTCAGCGCGCTGAGCAGGCGCAGCAGGCGGCGCTGCATGCCGGTGCAGTCGTCGTAGCTGAGCTGCACGGAGGCGCGCACGCTCTTGTCCACCGTGGGCGCCACCTCCAGCATGTCGAGGATGCGCCGCGTGTCGGCCAGCCGGTGAGCCATCTCGCGCATCGTCCACTGCTCGCGGGTGGCCAGCCGGCCGCCGCAGATGTTGATCGCCAGCGGCAGGTAGTCGCACAGCCGCACGACCTCCTTGGCGGCCTCCAGGTCGTCCACGACCCTGGCCCCGCCGGCCAGCCTGGCCAGCAGCTCCACCCCGTGCGCCTCGCTGAACTCGCCGAGCCGCGTGTCGTGCGTGCCGTTCAGGAACAGCGGGGCGCGCGAGGTGACCAGCACCGCGCAGCCCGGCTCGGCCGGGATGAGCGGCTTGACCTGTTCGGCGTCGTGCGCGTTGTCCAGGCCGATGAGGATCCTGCGGCCCTTGGTCCAGGTCAGCCAGAGCTTGCGCAGCTCCTCCAGGCCGCCGGGGTCGGTGGTCAGGCGCACGTCCAGGGCCCGCAGGAAGCCGATCAGCACCTCGTCGGGCCGCACCGGGGCGTCCACGCCGCCGCGCAGGTCGGCGTAGAGGCGGCCGTCGGGGAACCAGCCGGCCACCTCCTGACCGAACCTGGTCATCAGCGCCGACTTGCCGACGCCGCCCCGCCCGTACACGGAGACGACCAGCGGCGGCGAGAGGTCGGAGGCCTTGCGCCGGGCGGCGAACACGCCGCGCAGCTCGGACAGCGCCTCGGCGCGGCCGGTGAAGTGCTCGGGCACGGGCGGCCACTGGTCGGGCGCCAGCGGGCCGGGCTCTAATCGGGGCCGGCTCTTGGCCGCGCCGCGCGACTCGGTGGTGGCCCAGGTGGTCAGGCCGACGAGGAGGGCCGCGGCCACGGTCACGCCGACCTTGGCGGCGGGCGGGATCTCCCACTCCACGGACGCGGCCAGCACGCTCGCGGCGGCTGCCGCCAGTCCGGCGGACACCGGAGCCGCCCAGGGCACCTTTCTGCGTCGCGGTTTATCCGGAAGGTTGTCCCCTGTCAACGAACACCCCCTTTGGGGGTGATTCAAGCCGATGGGGTACGGCTTGCGCCAGCCGTACCCCATCGTTCACTCAGATTCCGATCACATGACAGGTGGCCGTCATGGTCTTGCTGGGATCGCTCTCCGACGTGGCGGTGAGCTTGACCCTGGCCAGCCGGTCGCCGCCCGCCTCACGCACGGCGTTGACGGTCACGAGCGACTGCTTGCCGAACGCCACGGAGGCCAGCGCGTTGGGGAGCTGGGCGGTCCAGCCCTTGCCCTGCACCTCGGCCTTGAGCCGGTAGAGGTCGGACTTCAGGAACGCGCTGACGTCCTCCGGGTGCTGCCCCTGGGCCGCCGCCGCCTTGCCCGTGTTGAACAGCGGGAACTTGCAGGTGGAGATGTTCCTGGCGGTGGGGACGCCCGCGGCGGGCAGCAGCTTGAGCCCGCGCCGCTGCGGCCCCGCGCCGTCGAGCGAGCGGATCGCGACGGTGTAGGACAGCTCGCCCTCGCGGTTGCGGTGCACGTCCGTGATGTAGAAGTGCAGGCGGTTGGCCTCGTCGACGTACTCGTACTCGCTGCCGGAGTCGGTGCCGGCGTGGAAGAGCGCGTCGGAGAGCTGCCGGTAGTCGCCGATCGTGATCGGCACCTTGGTCCCGTCGGGCAGGACGTAGTCGGTCATGCCGATGTCCTGCGGGTTGGCGTCGATCACCCACTCGAACGCCGGGAGCTTCCAGCCGGGGCCGCGGTCCTCGTTCTTGGTCTTGGCCAGCAGCACGCCCGCGTCGGGGGTGAAGGAGTCGCTGCCCATCCGGTCCACGACCTCGACGGTGTAGTTCTCCCAGCCGCCGCCGTCGCAGAGCGGGTTGGTGGTGACGTCGCAGGCGGGGCTCTTGTCGCCGGTGTCGAAGGAGATGTTGACGCCCGACAGGCCGTTCTCGCCCGGCTGCACGGAGCGGGCCGTGACCTTGGCCGTGACCAGGCCCGACTCGTCGAGTGCCTCGCGGGAGAGCCGCAGCACGTTCTGCTCGTCCACCATGCCCAGCTTGATCTTGTTGCGCAGCATGTGGTGGGCGCCCATGGAGGCGCCGCCGGTGGGCGGGATCAGCCAGCGGGAGTGCGGGCCGCCGGGGCCGTTGAAGCTGCCGCGGCTGAGCATCTCCCAGATGCCGGTGTAGGCCCTGTTCACCGGTGTGGCGTAGGGGTTGTTGTAGTTGTCGGCGATGCCCATGATGTGGCTCAGCTCATGGGCGTAGACCGCCATGCCCGAGCTCTCGGCCTGCACCGAGTCGACGCCGAAGCGGGCGTTGGGCCAGAACGTGGATCCGGCCTGCCAGGAGGTCCACTCGACGTAGCGGGTGGGCGACCAGTTGGGCAGCGCGGGGTCCGGCGGGCCCCACTCGTCGGTCACGTCCTCCTTGGCGGGGAACTTCATCATGCCGAACTCCTGCCAGGTGGACGATTCGTCCTGGCCGGCGCTCAGGTAGAAGACGAAGTCGTACTGCGCGGCCACGTCGGGGCCGACGGCGGCGAGCCAGGCGGCGTTCCCGTCGGTGCGCAGGTTCTTGGTGCAGACGTCACCCGCGGGGCACGCGCTGCGCTGGTACTCCATCGCGTACTCGTGGTCCTTGCCGGGCATCGTGTACGGGCCGAACCCGGTCAGCTCCACACCGATCCGCCCGCCGGAGTCCTCCATCCAGTACTCGTGGATGGTGTGCCCCTTGTTGAGGTCGTTCGGGGTGTTGAGGAAGTCCTGGTAGAACTTGGCGACCTGCTCGCGCGGGACGTCGTGGGCCTCGGCGCTCGGGTTGCCGAAGACCGTCGAGCCCTTGGGCTGGGTCACCACGAACTGCTGGTTGGGGTAGTCAAGCAGGACGAGCGCGCCCTTGAAGGTGCGCTGCGACCCCTTGACCGCCGGGTCGTTCCAGGTGGTGCCGGGCGGCTTCTGGTAGTCCGCCCAGGTCATGTTGTCGGGATTCTCCCAGTTCTGCGGGTCGATGGGCTTGAGGTCGCCCGGTAAGGGGCGGGCGCGCAGGGCCTGGGCGTCGTCGAGAGGGGTGTCCGACTGCCAGGGCTGCGTTTGCGGCCAGTGGTCCAGCCGCCACGGGTGCTCGGGATCCTCGGGGGGTGCTGCGGAAGCAGGGGTCGCCATCAGGCTCACCGGGATCAGCACGATGGCCGCCAGCAAACCCTTCAGCAGCTTCTTCGGGGCGTTCACGGATTGACGGTATAGACGTTATTGACGGAGATCACCGAGCAGTTGTAGGGAAGACTCGTAGTGACGGTTCCGTCATTTGACGAAAAATCCACGTAGAGGTGGGAATGTGGCGGATCTCCAGCGGACCGTTGACGAGTTGGCCGCCCGGCTCGGCCGCCCTGCGCTGCTGGAGGACCGCGTCCAGCGCGTCGTGGCGTACAGCGAGCAGAGCGGCGCGATGGACGACGTGCGCCGCGACTCCATCCTGCGCCGCCACACCGTGCCGGAGGTGCGGCAGTGGCTGCGGGACGCGGGCATCCACGAGGCCACCGAGCCGCTGCGCACGCCCGGCGCCCCGCACCTGGGGCTGCTGCCGCGCGTCTGCGTGCCGATCAGACACGCGGACGCGCTGCTCGGCTTCCTCTGGCTGATCGACGCCGACCCGCCCATGACGGACGACGGCGTCGCCGAGGCCGCCGCTACCGCGCCCGGGCTGGCCCTGGCCCTGTTCCACGAGAGCCTGGCCAGCGGGCTCGCCTCGCACCGCGAGCTGGAGGCCGTCACCGGGCTGCTGCTCGGCGAACGGGACGCCGCCGAGCAGCTCATCGAGGCCGGCGCGTTCCCGCAGGCGCAACCGGTGAGCGTGCAGGTGGCCAGGCCGCGCACGGCCGAGCCGGACGACGCGCTGCGGCTGGCGCTGGAGCAGGGGCTGCTCGCGCTGCGGCGGCGGCTGAGCGGGCACCATCCGCTGCACCTGGTGCGCTACGACCACGCCGTGCTGCTCACCGCCGGGCCGCCGGCCCCCGCCGACGACCTGCACGCGGCCATGCCGGTGCCGGTGGTGGTGGGGATCGGCAGGCCCAGGGCGGCGCTGGCCCAGGCGGCGGGGTCGTACCAGGAGGCCAGGCACGCGGCCGAGGTGGTCGCGCGGGTGCCGGGGCTCGGGCGGACGGCGGAGTGGGCGCGGCTGGGCGTGTACCGGATGCTGACCCGGGTGCCGGACCAGGAGCTGCATCCGGGGCTCGAAGGGCTGCTCGCCGACGCGCAGTACCTGCCGCTGCTGGAGACGCTGGAGACCTACCTCGACCTGGCGGGAAGCGCGGTGGCGACCTCGCGGGCGCTACGGCTGCACCGCACGTCGCTGTACTACCGGCTGCAACGCGTGGAGGAGCTGGCGCGCACGGATCTGAAGGACGGCGGCGAGCGGCTGGCGCTGCATCTCAGCCTCAAGCTCGCCCGGTTGTCGGGGCGCTACTTACCTAGGGATTCACATCATTCGCCCTGATTGCGGTGATGTCACAGATTCACGTTTAATGCTTTGAGGGCTGATTTCTGACGGGGAGTAGGAAATGCCGTCCGTGAAGCGTGCCAGGCCGATGCTGGGCCGGCGCGCGCCCGCACCGGTGGTGATCCACTCCGCGCCGCTCGTCCTGCCCATGTGCGCCGAGCCCGTCCGCGACGGCGCGGTGGCCACGCGGGACGAGCGGGTGATCTCCGTCGGTCTCCGGGCCGACCTGCTGACGTCCCACCCGGCCGCCGAGGAGGTGCGCTGGCGGGGCATGATCGTGGCGGGCCTGGTGGACGCGTGCTCGGCCGGGCCGTCCGCCGCGCCGGGAGTGACGGCGCGCGCCCGCGTGGTCTCCGACCTGGCCGACCCCGGCTGCTTCCCCGGCGTCTCCTACATCGAGGTGACGAGCGGCAGCGAGCAGGAGTGGGAGGACGTCGAGCGGGACGCCGTCATCACCGCCATCCGCGAGATCGACCGGCCCTGCGCGGTCGGAATCGCCGTGCACACCCGCGACTCCCTGGTGCTGGAGGACGTGGCCGTGCTGGCCAGGACGTTCGGGCTGCGGCTGCTGGTCGACCTCGACCGGCACTCCCCCGCCACGCTGGACGAGGCGGGGGTGCTGGGCTCGCTGTGCCACGTGGTGTGCGCCAGGCCGCTCGACCCCGGCGAGCGCAAGCTGCTGCGGCTGCGCAGGACCGTGGTCGGTCTGTACCCGGCGGCGGAGGACGCTCTCTCCCTGCTGGAGGAGGGCAACGTCGTCGCCTTCTGCGAGACCGGCCCGGCCGGGCCGCTCGGGTCGGCGGCGGCCGTGCGGCGGCACGTGCGCGAGCGCGGCCTGCGGCCTCGCGGGCTGGACCGCCGGCTGGTGGAGGCCGCGACGCTGGGCGGGGCCAGGGCGCTGGGCATGGACCGGGGCAAGGGCAGGATCGGGGCGCTGGCGCCCGGCGCGCGCGCCGACTTCGCGGTGTACGACGCGCGGGGGCGCTACCCGTACTCGGCGTTGCTGGCCGGGCCGCCGTGCCTGGCCACGGTCGTCGGCGGCACCCCCGCCCAGACCGCCTGACCGCCCACCGGAACCGCGCTCACCGGAATTGGGCGTCCACCAGCATCAGCAGCTCCCCGAGCTGCCCGCGCTGCTCCTCCGACAGCACCTCGAACAGCTCCTCCCCCGCCCGCCTGCGCGCGTCGCGGGCCTGCTCGGCCAGCTCCCTGCCCTCGGGCGTGATCACGAGCAGCGTCGAGCGGCGGTTGGCCGGATCGACCTCCCTGCGCACCAGCCCGGCCTCCTCCAGCGCGTCCACGACCGGCGTGAGTGATCGCGGCACGATCCGCAGCTCGTCGGCGAGCCTGACCATGCGCATGGGCCGCTCCGCGTCCGCGAGCGCCCGCAACGCCCGCGCCTGGCCGGGGTTGAGCCCGAGGGGCACGAGCCGATGTGCGTAACCGTGCCGCAACCGCTTGCCGACCAGGAACAAGAGCTCGGCGAGCTCCTTTTCTGCCATACGGATCAGTTTAGCGGAACAATTATGAGCTAACCTCTGTTTGAGTGGACATCTGAAAGGGGGTCCCGACTTGGCGGAGGAACCACGCGCGCCGCTCGGGCGCATCGTCAAACTGTTCGGCGCCTACCGCGCCCGCCTCGGCGTGGTGGCCTCGCTCATCCTGCTGTCCTCGCTGGTCTCGCTGGCCTCGCCCTTCCTGCTGCGCGAGGTGCTCGACGTGGCGATCCCGGCCCGCGACGCCGCGCTGCTCACGCTGCTGGCGCTGGGCATGGTCGTCGTGGCGGTCGTCACGAGCGTGTTCGACACGCTGCAGACGCTGGTGTCGACCACCGTGGGCCAGCGGGTGATGCACGACCTGCGCATCTCGGTCTACAACCACCTCCAGCGTATGTCGCTGGCCTTCTTCACCAGGACGAGGACCGGCGAGGTGCAGTCGCGCATCGCCAACGACATCGGCGGCATGCAGGCGGTCGTCACCTCGACCGCCGCCTCCCTCGTCTCCAACCTGACCACCGTGATCGCCACGATCGTCGCCATGATCGCGCTCGACTGGCGGCTCACCCTGATCTCGCTCGTGCTGCTGCCCGTGTTCGTGTGGATCAGCCGCAAGGTCGGCGCCGAGCGCAAGCGCATCACCTCCGAGCGGCAGCGCAAGCTCGCCACCATCGCCTCCATGGTGCAGGAGTCGCTGTCGATCAGCGGCATCCTGCTGGGCCGCACGATGGGCCGCTCCGCCGAGCTGACCGAGCGCTTCGGCAAGGCCTCCGACGAGCTGGCCGAGCTGGGCGTGCGCACCAGCATGGCCGGGCGGTGGCGGCAGTCGTCCATCCAGATCGTGATGGCGGCGATGCCGGCGGCGATCTACTGGGCCGTCGGCCACACCGGGGCGATCTCGGTGGGCACCCTGGTGGCCTTCACCACGCTGCAGACGAGCCTGTTCAGGCCGGCGGTCTCGCTGCTGCGGCTCGGCGTCGAGGTGCAGACCTCGCTGGCGCTGTTCGGCCGCATCTTCGAGTACCTGGACCTGCCGGTGGACATCCACCCCGGCGCGCGGCGGCTCGACGGCGTGCGCGGCGAGGTGCGCTTCGAGCACGTCGACTTCGCCTACGGCGACGAGCCGACGCTGGCGGACGTGGACGTCACCGTCCCCGCCGGCACCAGCCTGGCGATCGTCGGCGAGACGGGCTCGGGCAAGACGACGCTGAGCTACCTGCTCCCCCGCCTGTACGACGTCACCGGCGGCCGCGTCACGATCGACGGCGTGGACGTGCGGGAGCTGACCTTCGAGACGCTGAGCGACGCCGTCGGCGTGGTGTCGCAGGAGACGTACCTGTTCCACGCCTCGATCGCCGACAACCTGCGCTTCGCCCGTCCCTCCGCCACCGACGAGGAGCTGGAGGCGGCGGCGCGCGCCGCGCGCATCCACGACCACATCGCCGCGCTGCCCGACGGCTACGACACCCTGGTCGGCGAACGCGGCTACCGCTTCTCCGGAGGGGAGAAGCAGCGCCTGGCCATCGCCCGCACGCTGCTGCGCGACCCGCCGGTGCTGATCCTCGACGAGGCCACCAGCTCGCTGGACACGCAGACGGAGCTGGCCGTGCAGCAGGCGCTCGACGCGCTGGCGCGGGGCCGTACGACGATCACGATCGCCCACCGCCTGTCCACGATCCGCGACGCGGACCAGATCGTGGTGCTCGACCGCGGGCACGTCGTGGAACGCGGCACCCACGACGAGCTGATGGCCCGCGGCGGCCACTACGCGGCCCTCGTGAGCCGCGACCAACCCCTCGAACTCGTTTGAACCACTTTTAAACGTGTCTTGCCTCACATTCCGGTCAGACCGGAATCGGCCCGCCGGAACGGTGCGTTTGTTCCCGCGGTGCATCTTCAAGGCAAGGATCCGTTTTGTTCCCCTCATCCTCCACGTTCAGAGCCCTGCGTCACCACAATTACCGGCTCTGGGCGGGAGCGGACATCGTCTCCGTCACCGGCACCTGGATGCAGGTGCTGGGCGTCAACTGGCTCATCCTCACGCTCACCGGCTCGGCGACCAGCGTCGGGCTGAGCCTCGTCATGCAGGCCCTGCCGACGCTGCTGCTCGGCATGTGGGGCGGCGCGCTGGCCGACCGGCTGCCCAGCAGGCCCGTCGTGGTCGCCGCCCAGATCGCGCAGGCCGCGCTCGCCGCCGTGCTGGCGGTCATCGCGTTCTCCGACGTGCGCTCCGTGCTGCCCATCTACGCCGTGGCGCTGGCCGGCGGCGTGGTCAACGCGCTCGGCGGCCCCGCGCTCGGCCGCTTCGGCGCCGAGGTGGTGCCGCCCGCCGACCTGCCCAACGCGATGGCGCTCGGCTCGATCCTGAACTCCGCGGGCCGCATCCTGGGCATGAGCCTGGCGGGCGCGCTGCTGCCGTTCACCGGCATGGGCGGGCTCTTCGTGATCAACGCCGCCAGCTTCTTCGTCGTCATCGCCGCCGTGGCGGCCATGCGGCGCGCGGAGTTCCACGTGCTGGCCGCCGCCGGGCGGCAGCCGGGCGCCGTGCTCGACGGACTGCGGTACGTGCTGCGCACGCCGTGGCTGCTGGCCGTCCTCGCGCTCTGGTTCGTCTCGGGCAGCGTCGGGCGCAACTACCAGGTCACCATGGCCGCCATGAGCGCCGGCCCGCTGGAGTCGGGCGCGGCCGGCTACGGCCTGCTGTCCACCGTCTTCGCCGTCGGCACCGTGCTGGGCGGCTTCCTGGCCGCCACCAGGCCGCACCTGACGCTCAGGCTGCTGCTGATCACGACGTTCGTGACGGGCGTGGCGCAGGCGCTGAGCGGGCTGATGCCGTCGGTGTGGACGTTCGCGGCCCTGATGCTGCCGATCGCGGCCGGCGCGGTGGCGCTCGACACCACCGTCTCCGCCAGGGCGCAACTCGACAGCCCCGAGGACATGCGCGGCCGGGTCATCGCGGCCCTGTCCATCGTCAGCGCGGGTGCGGGCGCGGTCGGCGGGCCGCTGCTGGGCCGGCTCAGCGACACGCTCGGCCCGCGGATCGCGCTGGAGGTCGGCGGCGTGTCCTGCGTGGCCGCCGCCCTGCTCACGGCCGTGGCGCTGGCCCGGCTGTCGGGCCGCACGTTCAGGCAGGCGGTCAGGCTGCGGCCGAGCCTCGAGAACGCCTGACCCCGAGCGAAATTTCTTGGCTCCCCCTCTTGGTTTGATCTCAGCGAGCAGGTAACCTACAACTGAAGTTAGAGGTTATCTGCAACCGAGCATCCACGAGGAGGGTGGAACATGTTGTTGACCTCGATCGACCCGTTCTTCCAGGAGTTCGAGCGGCAGTTCAACCGCCTGGCCCGGCAGAGCTTCGACAACGGCGGCGGCGCCGTGATGCCGATGGACGGGCTGCGTCGCGCCGACGACGTGCTGCTGCGGTTCGACCTGCCCGGCATCGACCCCGACTCCATCGAGGTGACGGTGGACCGCGGCGTCCTGAGCGTCAGCGCCCGCCGCGAGGAGGAGATCGCCGAGGACGAGCGCCTGTTCGTCAGGGAGCGGACCATGGGCACGTTCACCCGGCGCGTCTACCTGTCCGAGCACCTCGACAGCGACAAGATCGACGCCGGGTACGCCGACGGCGTGCTCACCGTCCGCATCCCGGTCCTGGAGCGGGCCAAGCCGCGCAAGGTGGCGATCCAGCGCGGCCAGGCCAAGGCGATCAAGGCCTGACGCGCGGTACGGGGGCGGGCGTTCCCCCGCCCCCGCGCCACGAGGAGAATGGAAGCATGCCGGACCTGCCGTTCGACGACGAACACGCGCCGCTCTACTCGCTCGGGCAGGTGGCGGAGATGCTCCAGGTGCAGCAGGCGTTCCTGCGCAGGCTCGACCAGCACGACGTCATCAGGCCGAGCCGGTCGAGCGGCGGCCAGCGGCGATACTCCCGCCGCGACATCATCGTGGTGCAGCACGTGACGCGCATGACCCAGGAGGGCATGACGCTCATCGCCATCCGCCGCATCCTGGAGCTGGAGCACGAGGTCGCCGCGCTCCGCCGTCAGCTCAAGGAGGCCCGCGCCCGGCTGCGCGACCAGGAGTGAGCACGTAGCGCGTAATCTCGTGACGTGCACAACACCAGATACGCGCCCTCCGGCATGGTGTGCAGCGTCGACCACCTGGCCTCGGCGGCCGGGCTGACGATGCTGGAGCGTGGCGGGTCGGCCGCGGACGCGGCCATCGCCACCAACGCCGTTCTCGCCGTCGTCGCCCCGCACATGTGCGGCCTCGGCGGCGACCTGTTCGCCCTGGTCCACGAGCCGGGCCGCGGGGTGAGCGCGCTCAACGCCTCCGGGCGGGCGGGATCCGGCGCCGACCCCGTACGGCTGCGCGCCGAGGGGCACACGCGCATGCCGCACCTGCACGACATCAGGTCCGTGCCGGTGCCCGGCTGCGTGGACGGCTGGGTGGCGCTGCACGGCCACCACGGCCGCCTGCCGCTGGCGGAGTTGTTCGCGCCCGCGATCAGGCTGGCCGATCACGGCTTTCCCGCCTCGCCGCTGATGGTGGCGGGCGCTCCGGGCGCGGCGCGGCGGCCAGGGGGCTCCGACTTCGCCTCCGTACGCGCCGCGGGCGACCGCATGACGAGGCCCGGCGTGGCCCGCGCGCTGCGTGCCGTGGCCGGGCACGGCCGGGACGGCTTCTACCTGGGCGAGTTCGGGCAGGGCCTGATCGGGCTGGGCGCCGGCGAGTACACCGAGGCCGACCTGGCCGCGCCGGGCGCCGACTGGGTCGAGCCGCTGAAGGTGCGCGCGTTCGGCCACGACGTCTGGTCGATGCCGCCCAACTCGCAGGGCTACCTGCTGCTGCGCTCGCTGGCCATCGCCGAGGGGCTCGGCCTGCCCGCCTCGCCCCGCCATCCCGCCTGGGCGCACCTGCTGGCCGAGGCCGCCAGGGTCGCCGGGCACGACCGGCTCGACGTGCTGCACGAGGCCGCCAAGGACCTCCTCGACCCGGCCGAGACCGCCAGGCGGCGGGCGCTCATCGACCCGGCCTCCCGGCTGCGGCTGCGCGCCCCCGCCGAGGCCGGCGACACGACGTACCTGTGCGCGGTCGACGCCGACGGCATGGGCGTGTCGCTGATCCAGTCGAACGCGGCCGGGTTCGGCAGCATGCTCTTCGAACCCCGTACCGGCATCAACCTCCACAACCGCGGCATCGGCTTCTCCCTCAAGCCCGGCCACCCCGCCGAGTACGGCCCCGGCAGGCGCCCGCCCCACACGCTCACGCCCGCGCTGATCACCCGCCGCGACGGCGCCCTCCGCTCGGTCGCGGGCACGATGGGCGGCGACGCACAGCCCCAGATCCTGCTGCAGGTCATCACCCGCCTGCTGCTGCACGGCGAGGAGCCGGGGCAGGCGGTCTCCGCGCCGCGCTGGCGGCTGGGCACCGGCGGCACCGGCTTCGACACCTGGGACGCCCCCGACGACGCCGTGCTCGACCTGGAGGAGGGCGCGACCTGGGCCGACGGGCTCACGGCCGTGGGGCACCGGGTGGCGGCGCTGCCGTACGGGGGCTCGTTCGGCCACGCCCACCTGATCGACGTGCGCCCCGACGGGATGCTGGCGGGCGCCGCCGACCCGCGATCCCTGGTGGGCGCGGCGATTGGACGCTGACCGTCCGGGTAGCGAGCCACACCATGGCTACGGACGTCATCACTCTCATCACGCAGGACCACAGGGTCGTGGAAGGCATCTTCGACAAGCTCAAGAAGGGGCAGGGCGACCAGCGGGCGCTCGTCCACGAGCTGCACGCGCTCCTGATCGCGCACGCGCGCGCCGAGGAGGACCGCGTCTACCCGGGCATCGACGCCCACCACAGCGTCGAGGAGCACAAGGAGGCGGAGGTCCTGCTCGACTCGCTCGTACGGGCGCAGCCGGGCACCGCGGAGTTCGCCAAGGCCCTCGACGACCTCATCGAGTCCATCAACCACCACGTCGAGGAGGAGGAGACCAAACTCCTGCCCTCGCTGAAGAAGTCGGCCGACGCCAAGGAGCTGGAGCGGCTCGGCAAGGCGTTCCAGCAGCGCAGGGCCGAGGAACTGGCGGCGCTCGGCTCCCCCACCGAGCCCACCAAGGCCGAGCTGTACGAGCAGGCGCAGCAGGCCGGCATCTCCGGACGCTCCCAGATGGACAAGGAAGAGCTGGCGCAGGCCATTCAGGAGGGCAAGTCCTAGGATTTCGGCCCGCTCTATGGGTAGGGGGCGCATATGACCGAAACACCTCCGAACCGGCACGGCATGGCAGATGAGCAGGAGATCGAAGTCAGTGAGTGGACTGACGATCTCGGCCTCCGCCACGAAGTCGTCGAGGACGATCCCGCGCGCCGGGACACCCTCGACGAACGCCTGCGCCGGGAGGCACCCGAGCGCCTGCACGAGCCCCGCCCCAAACACCGGCTGACACAGCCGGACGAGGGGCTGGAGCCGGACAGGGACGGCGAGGAGATCGGCGTGGACTACCTCGACGACGATGACGACCTGTCGGCCGAGGAGCGCGCGGTCCGCATCGATCCCGACGAGAACCTCACGTAAGGCGTTCCAGAGCGGGCAGCAGCGCGTGCAGGTCGTCGGCGACCACGTCGGCGGCCCGCGCTTCCGGCCGGTCGGCGTGCAGGTAGCCCCAGGGGCCGCGGCGCAGCAGCGCGGTGCGCATGCCCGCCGCGGCCGCCGGGAGCACGTCGTTGTCGAGCCGGTCGCCCACGTAGAGGATCTCGCCCGGCTCGCGGCCCGCGACCGCGGCCACCTTGGCGAAGAAGCCGGGCTCCGGCTTGGACACGCCCCACCCCTCGGACGTGTGCACCGAGTCGGCCGGCAGCTCCATCGCCACGAGCGCGTCGTAGGCGCGGCTGGGCTGGTTCCCGGCGATGATCACCTGGTACCCGGCCACCCGCAGCGCCGACAGCGCCTCGCGCACGTCGGGGTAGAGGTCGTCGGCGTCGAAGTGGTTGCGCAGCCCGCCGGGGTCGTCCCGCTCCCAGGCCGCGTCCTCGGCCTCCAGGTCGAACTCCGGGCGGACGAGGCGGAAGGCGTCGCCGTGCGGGCGGTCCAGGGCGGCCATCCCGCCGAGCAGGCCCATCAGCAGGAAGTGGCTCACACCCAGGCGTTCGGCCCAGCGGGACCAGATGCGGGTCTCGCTGATCAGCGTCTCGCCGACGTCGAACACCACAGCTCTGATCATCGATCCCCCTTAGTGGTCCGGCCCTAGGCGACACCGGACGAAATACCTGTAAGGGGGATTTTTTCATGCCTTGGGAGCGGGACGCGAAGCACCGAAGGCGGCCGATTCGATCGCTGAGGGTGATGGGATGGTGGCATACTTAGCGTACCCGTTCGAACACGAAGGGACAGTTTCGATGCTAGCCATGGCGATCGAACCTCCGGCGACCCAGCCCGAGAAGACCAGCGAGCCCATGCCTCGAACCGCAAGAGACTTGTTCGATGCCCAACCCCCCCTCCCTGGCTTCCAGGTAGAGGTCATCGAAGGGAAACTGATCGTGAGCCCCTCCGGCACCCCCGAGCACTTCTTGATAGGCGGTGAGCTGCACCACGCCCTGCACCGGGCGTGCAAGGAACGCGGCTGGCACGGCTCCTACGGCCCGTATGTCTGCATCGACGGCCCGCGCGACGCCGTTCAGCCCGACTACGTCGTGTGGGAGCCCGGCTGCCGGCGCTGGGGCGATGAGCTGCTGTCATCCGGGGTGCTCATGACCGCCGAGGTGATCTCACCGAGCAGCGTCCGCATCGACCGCGTGGACAAGCTGCGCCTCTACGCCCTCGGCAGGGTCGCGATCTACCTGCTGATCGACCCGATCGCCGAATCCCCGAGCGTGACCGTGCACAGCGACCTCGAAGACGGCACGTACCGCGCGATCAGCACGGTCCCGATGGGCAAGCCGCTGCACCTGCCCTCCCCCATCGACTTCGAGCTCGACACCGCGATCTTCATGGTGTGAGCTTCTCCAGCGCCTTCCCGATCCGCTTCTCCGACACAGGCGTGGGCGTCCCCAGCGTCTGAGCGAAGAAGCTGACCCGCAGCTCCTCGATCATCCACCGGATCTCCACCACGTCCGGATCCCCTCGCCGCGCCGGATGCAGCCGCTCCACCACGTCGTGGTAGTCGTCCTCGACCTTGTGCACCCGGTCCATCCACTCCTGGTCCCGCCACGACTCCTCAGGCAGCTTGGCGAGGCGGCGGTCGATCGCCCGCATGTACCGCAGGATGTCGGGCAGCCGCCGATACCCGGTGGCCGTGACGAAGCCCTTGTACACGAGCTTGCCGAGCTGGTCGCGCACGTCCTGCGTGGCCGCGCTCGCCCGTAGGGCGTCGAGGCGGACGTTCGACTCGTGCCAGACGGCGAGGATCTGCTCCACCCGGCCCAGCACGTCGGCGGCCGTGTCGTACAGGTGGGCGCGGACGTGCTGGTAGAGGCGGTCGAAGCCGACAGGGTCCCAGGCGGGGCCGCCGCAGTCGAGCATGAGCTTGTCGACGGCGGCGTTGACGACGTCGTCGAAGAGCGCCACCGCGCCGCCGTGGGGGCTGCGTGACAGGGCCAGTTTGGCCTGGTTGGACAGGCCGCCGAGCAGCGACTTGGCCGGGTTGGTGACGTTGAGCAGGAGCAGGCGGCGCACGCCGGGCCAGTGGGAGCGGCGCTGCTCTGCCTGCGTCTCGAAGATCTTGATGGAGACGGAGTCGCCGGCGTCGACCAGCGCCGGGTAGCCCTTCATGCGGCCCTGCTCGAAGACCTTGGGCAGGGTGCCGAAGCTCCAGGTGTGCAGGCCGGTCTGCTCCAGGTCGTCACCGGCCTGGGAGAGCGTCTGGCGCAGGCGCGGCGCCAGGCGGCGCTTGAGGGCGTCGAGGTCCTTGTCCTCGGCGACCGTGCGCCTGCGCTCGTCGATCACCCGGTAGGTGATGCGCAGGTGGTCGGGCACCTGGTCGAGCTGCCAGGCGTCGTGCGGCACGCGGACGCCCGTCAGGCGCAGCAGCTCGCGTTCGACGGCCGCCAGCAGCGGCTCGCCGCCCTGCTCGACGCCGGCGAGCACCTGCTTGGCGTAGTTGGGGGCGGGCACGAAGTTGCGGCGCAGGTGCTTGGGCAGGGAGCGGATCAGCGCGGTGATCAGCTCCTCGCGCAGGCCGGGGATCTGCCAGTCGAAGCCGTCGGAGCTGACCTGGTTGAGCACCTGGAGCGGCACGTGCACGGTGACGCCGTCGGCGTCGGCGCCCGGCTCGAACTGGTAGGTCAGCTTCATCCGCTGGCCGAGCTGTTTCCAGGTGTCGGGGTAGTCGCGGGCGCTGATGTCGGCGCCCTCGTTGACGAGCATCTCCGGCGAGAACGTGAGCAGGTCGGGCTGCTCCTTGCCGGTCTTCTTCCACCAGGAGTCGAAGTGGCGGGCGGAGACGACCTCGGCGGGCACCCGCTGGTCGTAGAAGTCGAACAGGGCCTCGTCGTCTACCATGATGTCGCGGCGGCGGGCGCGGTTCTCCAGCTCCTCGACCTCGCCGAGCAGCCGGCGGTTGTCCTTGAGGAACCTGTGGTGGGTGTCCCAGTCGCCCTCGACCAGCGCGTGCCTGATGAACAGCTCGCGCGACAGGTCGGGGTCGATGCGGCCGTAGTTGACCTTGCGGCCGGTCACCAGCGGCACGCCGTACAGGGTGACCTTCTCCAGCGCGATCACGGCGCCCTGGTTCTTCTCCCAGTGCGGCTCGGAGTAGGTGCGCTTGACGAGGTGCTGGGCGAGCGGCTCGACCCAGTCGGGCTCGATCTTGGCGTTGACCCTGGCCCACAGGCGGGAGGTCTCGACCAGCTCGGCCGACATGATCCATTGCGGCTGCTTCTTGGCGAGTGCCGAGCCGGGGAAGACGGCGAAGCGGGCGTTGCGGGCGCCGATGTACTCCTGGATGGGCCTGCGGCCGCCCTCGCCGCCGCGCTTGTCCATGACGTCCTTGACGCCGATGTGCGACAGCAGGCCGACCAGCAGCGAGGTGTGCACGTGGTGGGCGTCGGCGGGGCTGCTGTTGGGCTGGGCGCCGAGCGACTGGCGGATCTGGCTGTAGATGTCCTGCCACTCGCGGACGCGCAGGTAGTTGAGGAACTCGGCCTTGCACAACCGGCGGAACGCGCTGGAGGACAGCTCCTGCTGCTTCTCGCGCAGGTAGTTCCACAGGTTGAGGTAGGCCATGAAGTCGGAGTCGGGGTCGGCGAAGCGGCGGTGCTTCTCGTCGGCCTGCTGTTGCTTGTCGGACGGGCGCTCGCGTGGGTCCTGGATGGACAGCGCGGCGGCGATCACCATGACCTCGCGCAGGCAGCCGTTCTTCTCGGCCTCCAGGACCATGCGGCCCAGGCGCGGGTCGACGGGGAGCTGGGCGAGCTTGCGGCCGACTCCGGTGAGGTTGTTCTGGGCGTCGAACGCGCCCAGCTCGTGCAGCAGGTTGACGCCGTCCTTGACCTGGCGGCGGTCCGGCGGCTCGACGAACGGGAACGCCTCGATGTCGCCGAGCCCGATCGAGGTCATCTGCAGGATGACGGAGGCCAGGTTGGTGCGCAGGATCTCGGGGTCGGTGAACTCCGGCCGGTTGAGGAAGTCCTCCTCCTCGTACAGGCGGATGCAGATGCCGTCGGACATACGCCCGGAGCGGCCCTTGCGCTGGTTGGCGCTGGCCTGCGAGATCGGCTCGATGGGCAGGCGCTGCACCTTGGTGCGGTGGCTGTAGCGGGAGATGCGGGCGAAGCCCGGATCGACGACGTACTTGATGCCGGGGACGGTGAGCGAGGTCTCGGCGACGTTGGTGGCCAGCACGACGCGGCGGCCGGTGTGGCGCTGGAAGACGCGGTGCTGCTCGGCGGCGCTGAGCCGGGCGTAGAGCGGCAGGATCTCCGTGTTGCGGAACTCGGCCTTGGCCAGCGCGTCGGCGGCGTCGCGGATCTCCCGCTCGCCCGACAGGAACACCAGGATGTCGCCGGGGCCCTCGCCGATCAGCTCGCGGCAGGCGTCCACGATGCCCTGCGTCTGGTCGTCGTCCTCCTCCAGCGGCCGGTAGCGCACCTCCACGGGGTAGGTGCGGCCGGAGACCTCGATGATCGGCGCGTCGTCGAAGTGGCGCGAGAAGCGCTCGGGGTCGATCGTGGCGCTGGTGATGATCACCTTGAGGTCGGGGCGCTTGGGCAGGAGCTGTTTCAGGTAGCCGAGGATGAAGTCGATGTTGAGGCTGCGCTCGTGGGCCTCGTCGATGATCAGCGTGTCGTACTGGTCGAGCAGGCGGTCGTTCTGCAGCTCGGCCAGCAGGATGCCGTCGGTCATCAGCTTGACCAGGGTGCGGTCGCTCGCCTGGTCGGTGAAGCGGACCTTGTAGCCGACCACCTCGCCGAGGCCGGTGCCGAGCTCCTCGGCGATGCGCTCGGCGACCGTGCGGGCGGCGATGCGGCGGGGCTGCGTGTGGCCGATCAGCCCGCGCACGCCCCGGCCGAGCTCCAGGCAGATCTTGGGGATCTGGGTGGTCTTGCCGGAGCCGGTCTCGCCCGCGATGATGACGACCTGGTGGTCACGGATGGCCTCCAGGATGTCGTCCTTGCGCTGCGACACAGGCAGGTTTTCCGGATATTTCACTACTGGTACGGCTGCGCGGCGCCGTACCAGTCGCTGCTCTGCCCGTTCCACGTCGGCGAGGATCTCCGCGACGATCTTGTCGCGCGCTTCCCGGGAGCGTACCCGGCGCATGCCGTCGAGCCTGCGCCGCAACCGCCGCTGGTCGCGCGGCATGAGCTCGGGCAGGCGGGACTGGAGCTCGGCGAGTGGAGAGGACAACGAAGGCGTTCCCATACTGCTTTCAGGATATTTGAGCCCGGCATCCCCGGAGCCAACCGCCCATGGTGCCTGACGCGCCCGCCTCGCGCATCCCAATATCGCCCGTGTCTCAGCGATCGTGAATCGTGATCACGTAACCCTCGGGGCCTTCGAAGCTGAACGTGCGCCCGAAGGGGCCGTCGATCGGCGGGGTGACGATCGGCACGCCCGCCGTCTGGAGGTCGTCGTGCAGCCGCTGGGCGTCGTCGGCCTTGAGCCAGAGCGCGACGCCCGCCCCGGGGCGCTCTGGCAGCTCCACGCCGGGCAGGGGCTCGCGGACGGCGAAGGCGATGGGCTCCGTGGCGAACACGACCGCGTGCGGCGGGGCCCCCGGGTCGCGCTTGAGGCCGAGGTGCTTCTCGTAGAAGGCGGCGGCCTGGTCGAGGTCGCGGACCTGCAGTGCGACGAAGTCGATTCCGGTGACGGTCATGGTGCCCCCTGGTGCGGATGTCAGAGTTTTGACATCGAGGAGCTTATGTCAGACTTCTGACATGACGCAAGACGATGCCACCCGGACCGTCGGCTATCAGCTCAAGCGGGTGCAGGCCGCCCTCAGGGCCGCCATGGACGCCGCGCTGCGGGCCCACGGGCTCACCACGCCGCAGTACGTGTGCATGGAGCTGCTCGGGCGCCGGCCCGAGCTGTCGAACGCGGAGCTGGCGCGCGGGGGGTTCGTGACGCGGCAGTCGATGAACGTGGTGCTGCGCAACCTGGAGGAGGCGGGGCTGGTGTCGCGGCCCGCGACCGCTCCGTCGGGGCGCGCGCTGCCGACGCGGCTGACGGAGGCCGGGGAGCGGGTGCTGGAGGCGGCCAGGGCCGACGTGCTGGCGATCGAGCGGCGGATGACGGCCGGGCTGGACCGGGCTCAGGCGGAGGTGCTGCTGCGGCAGCTCGACGCCATGGCCGAGGCGCTGTCCGGCCCGGAGTGACCGGCTCGAAGTGACCGCCTGGGCGCGGGGATGCGGGCTCGGCGTGATCGCCTGGGCGCGGGTGCGCCCAGGCGGCGCGAGGGCGGGCGTCAGTGGACGCGTTGCATGCGGCCCGCCGCCGCGTGCGCCGCGCCGATGATCCCCGCCTGGTTCTGCAGCGCGGCCGGCACCACGGGCGTGTCCAGCCGGACGTGCGGCAGGAACTTGGACGCCTTCTTGCTGACGCCCCCGCCGATCACGATCAGCGACGGGGAGAACAGCATCTCGACGTGCCGCAGGTACTCCTCGACCCGCTCCGCCCACTTCTCCCAGCTCAGGTCGTGCTTCTCCCTGGCACGGTCCGACGCGTGGTGCTCGGCCTCCTTGCCGTTCAGCTCCAGGTGCCCCAGCTCGGTGTTGGGGACGAGCGTCCCGTCCACGAACAGGGCGCTGCCGATGCCCGTCCCGAAGGTCAGCACCAGGACGGTCCCCCGCCTGTCACGCCCCTCGCCGAAGCGCACCTCGGCCAAGCCGGCGGCGTCGGCGTCGTTGAGCACGGTCGCGCCGCCGAACAGGTGCGCCGCGTCCACCCCCACCCAGGAGCGGTCCACGTTCGCGGCGGTCCTGATGACGCCGTTCACGACCACCCCGGGGAAGGTCACTCCGATCGGACCGGTCCAGCCGAAATGACGGGAGATCGACTCCACCACCCCGGCCACCTCATCGGGGGACGACGGTTGCGGAGTGGGGATGCGAAGCCGCTCTTCCAGCAGCTCACCGGCCTCTGTGTCGACGGGCGCGCCCTTGATTCCGGAGCCGCCGATGTCGATGCCCAGCACGTTCATGACTGTCTATCTTCCCCGCAGGCGCAAATAACTCTATTTCTGGCCGGGCTGAACCCCGCCTCTTCCCTCCGCGTATCTCGCGTCACAAGCGCTAACTAGGAGGCAACGGATGCGGCCACGCATCATCACACTCTGCGCTGTTGCGGTCGTCTTGGGAGCGTCTCTCACCTCTCCCGCACACGCCACCACCAGGACGCGATTCGACGTCATCAACCTTGTGTCGGACGTTCAGGGCAAAGCCCCGGTCACCGACCCCAAGGTCGTCAACCCGTGGGGCCTGGCCATGGGCAAGACTCTGTGGGTGTCGAACACCGGCACCGGTAGTGCCACCGTCTACTCCGGCACGGGCAAGAAGGAGAAGACGGAGGTGGCCATCCCGGGCGGTGCCCCGACAGGCCAGGTGTTCAACCCCGGTGAGGGCTTCACCGTCAAGGGCAAGCCCGCCACCTTCATCTTCTCCAGCCCCAGCGGCGCCATCAGCGGCTGGAACGCGGAGGTCGACCCGGCCAACGCGATCATCGCCGCCTTCACCCGCGGCGCCGACTACAAGGGCCTGGAGCTCGTCCAGACCGAGGACGAGGCGTTCCTGCTGGCGGCGGACTTCGCCAGCGGGCGCATCCACGCCTTCGACGAGGACTTCCGGCGCATCCGGCTGGCCAAGTGGCAGTTCAGGGACCGGGCGCTGCCGGAGGGCTACAACGCCTACAACGTGGCGGT
Source organism: Nonomuraea monospora (assembly GCF_039531895.1). Classification (NCBI taxonomy): domain Bacteria; kingdom Bacillati; phylum Actinomycetota; class Actinomycetes; order Streptosporangiales; family Streptosporangiaceae; genus Nonomuraea; species Nonomuraea monospora. The sequence continues at coordinate 13,635 of NZ_BAAAQX010000001.1, read as the reverse complement.
GGCCAACGGCAACATCTGGGTCGCCTACGCCCTGCGCGACCCGAGCACCGGCAAGCCCGTCTTCGGCAACGGCAAGGGCTTCGTGAGCCGCTTCAACGCCGGCGGGCGCCTGACCGGCCGCATCTCCCGCGTCGGCCTGAACGCCCCCTGGGGCATCACCGCGGCGCCCAAGGGCTGGAGCCAGTACAGGAACGCGCTGCTGGTCGGCAACTTCGGTGACGGCACCGTCCACGCCTACAGGAGCGGCCGCCACCTGGGCGCGCTGCGTTCCTCCGACGGCAAGGCGATCGTGCTGCCCGGCCTCTGGGATCTCGAGCCCGGCACCGCCGCCACCGGCGGCGAGAGCTCGCTGTGGTTCTCCGCCGGCATCGACGGCACCAAGCACGGCCTGCTGGGGGTCATCGCCCCGCAGGGCACGAAGGTGAGCTCGAACGGGGCGGCGAGCACGCCGTCGAGCAGCCCGACGCATCCGGCGGGCCACCAGTCGAGCGCCCCGAACACCCAGCCGACCTCCCAGAATCCGTACGGCGGGTACTGACAGGCGCTCAGTCGCCGCCGCCCCCTGGCCATGGCGAGAAGCGCAGCTCGCCCAGCACGGCGAGGGGGCGGCGGTCCATCCGGCCCGGCGGCCTCTACGGTTGGAGGCCATGAGTGAGCAGACGTTCAGCGAGTGGCTGAGGCAGCAGTGCGAGCCGGAGTGGACGGCGGTGGTGACCCACTCGTTCGCGATGGCCATCAACGACGGATCGGCGGCCGACGATGACCTGCGGCGCTACCTGGAGCAGGACTTCCAGTTCGTGGACTCCTTCACGGCACTGCTCGGCGCTGCCGTGGCCGCCGCCGACACGTTCGAGGCGCGGGTGCCGTACGGCACGTTCCTCGGGCAGGTGGCGACCACCGAGGAGAAGACGTACTTCCACCGGGCGCTGGCCGAGCTGGGCGGGCGCACCGAGGTGCCGCTGGAGCCGGTGACGGCGGCGTTCAGGCGGCTCATGGACGAGGTCCGCCTCTCGCAGGACTACCCGCTGATCGCCGCCGTGCTGTGCGTGGCCGAGTGGTGCTACCTCGGCTGGGCCTCGCGGGCCGCGCAGCCGCTCCCCGAGCGTTTCGTGCACCGGGAGTGGATCGAGCTGCACGAGGGGCCGGAGTTCCGCGCCTGGGTGGCCTTCCTGCGCGGCGAGCTGGACCGGCTGGGCGCCGGGATGAGCGAGGAGCGGCGTCAGGAGGTGCTGGACGTGTTCCGGCGGGCCGTGGAGCTGGAGCGGGCCTTTTTCGACATGGCCGCCGGTCAGCCCAGGACGTCCGACAGGTCCTGAAATTTCCGGTAGTGGACGCCGGTCATGCCGAGGGCGACGGCGGCCTCCACGTTCGGCAGCCGGTCGTCCACGAACAGGCAGCGCCGGGGGTCGGCCCCGGCCCGCTCCGCCGCGATCTCGTAGATGCGCGGGTCGGGCTTGGCCACGCCGACCCTGGCGCTGCTGACCACGTCGTCGGCGAAGTACGTCAGCCCGAGCCGGTCGATGTGCTCCTCCAGCGTGTCCATGGCGTTGGTCACGATGATCACCGGCACTCGCTCCTGCGCCTTGGCGAGCAGCGCCTTGACCTCCTCGTCCACCCAGAACTCGATGGCGATGAACTCGGCCACGGCCTGCCGCGCGCGCTCGTCCCCGCCGAGCGCCGTCGCGACCGACTCGGCCCACTGCGCCTCGGACAGGTGGCCGAGCGTGGGGGGCAGGATCAGCCCGGGGTCGAAGGCCGTCTTGCGCAGAGGCAGCCCGTAGCGGGCCTCGATCTCGGCCTGGGCGGCGTGGTCGAAGTGGCGCAGCACGCCGTCGAAGTCGGTGAGAACCGCGTCGAAGGGGAACACGGAACAGCATTCTGCCCCACACCGGCACTCCAGGGCTCCCCCGCCACAGGTGCCGGAGTGACCGGCGGCACTACCATCTCCGAGACAGGATTCGGTATCGGAACGGTAGGGCATGAGCGATCATCGGCTGCCACGCGAGCTGGGCGCCCTGTTCGCCGACGGCGGCAGGGGGCGCAGGCTGCCCGTGGCGCTGCCGCCCGGTGACGTGGTCTGGCCGGATCCCGGCTACACCGGGCAGGGGGACGCGCCGCGGCCGGCGTTCTGGATGAGCGAGGAGCCGGTGTCCGGGGCGGACTGGACGCTGCTGCGCGAGTGGCACCCCCACAGCGGCCTGTGGCCGCTGCTGCTGGACGAGTCGGCGCAGCCCTGGGCGGTGGGGCAGGTCGTGCCGGACGATCCCCGCCAGATCGACCACTTCACCGCCGAGGGGTTCATGGCGGAGGTGTGGCAGGAGTGGGTCATGCAGATGCCGCCGGACGCGCTGGACGAGCTGGAGCCGTTCGGCGCGATCTGCCCGGGCCCGGCCGCGCCCGGCGTGCTGAAGGCCGTTCCAGGGGCGGTCGCCGACTGGCTGGCGGGCGAGCTGGCCACCAGGGGCATGCCGCTCGGCCTGGTCGCCGCCGACCGCAGCTCGGACGCGCTGGCGGTGATGGGCTGGCAGGGCGCCCTGCACCACAACGAGTGGATGGTGCCGATGGCGGCGGTGGTGCGGAGCTGGGAGGACAGGTTCGGGGCACGGGTGGTGAGCGTCGGGTTCAACACGCTGGAGCTGAGCGTGGCCGCGCCGCCGGGCGACTTCGAGCACGCGTTACACGTGGCGGCCGAGCACTGGGCGTTCTGCCCGGACAACGTGGTGCAGGGCCCCGGCGATCTGCAGGGTTATGCCGCTCAGATCACGGGCGGACACGTATGGTCATTCTGGTGGGACTGAAAGATCTCTTTTGCGCTACCTTTAACTTTCGTGGCTTGGGGAGATCTGACGCCGGAGTTGCTGCACTCCTCCGTCTGGGCCGACGGGCTGGTGGAGGCGGCCGGCATTCCCCTCTATGACATGCTGCTGGTGTCGGTGGGCGGCGGCATCGGCTCGTTCACACTGCTCGACGTGCTGCGCATCCGCGGCGTGGCCACCGCCGACATGCGGGTGCTGTCGACCAGCGACTCCCCCTGGCAGACGTGGGAGTACCTGACGCGGGTCTCGCAGCTCCCGGCGCACGAGCGCATCCGCTCCGACTCGGGGGCGCGGCCCGACAACATCTGGGGCTTCCCGTCGTACGCGCTGCAGGAGGCCTGGCAGGAGCGCTCCATGGAGCCGCTGCTGCAGGTGCTCACCGAGCCGGTCGCCGCCGACTTCTACAGCCCGCCCGCGGCGCTGGTGATGCGCGGCGTGCAGCGCGAGGCCGAGCGCATCGGCTACTGGGAGATGCTGGCCAAGGGGCAGGTCCGCATGGTCAGGAAACGGCTGGGCGGCGGCTACTTCACCGTGCTGACGCCGCCTGCGGGCAGCGGGCCGACCAAGCGGGTGGCGCTCCGCTCGCGGTACGTGCACCTGGCCGTCGGGTATCCGGGGCTGAAGTTCCTCGACGACCTCCAGGAGTTCCGGCAGCGGCGGGGCGAGCGGCATCGGGTGGTGAACGCGTACGAGCCGCACGAGCACGTCTACGACCAGCTCAGGAAGCGGCCGGGCGTGGTGGTGGTGCGCGGCGCGGGCATCGTGGCCTCACGGGTGCTGCAGCGCCTCATGGACGACAGGGAGCGGTACGGCCTGCAGACGACGATCGTGCACCTGTTCCGCACGTACGTGACGGGCTCGCACGGGCCGCACGCGTTCATGCGGCGCAAGGGCGGCGACGGGTGGGCGTACCAGGCGTTCACGATGCCCAAGTCGGCGTTCGGCGGCCAGCTCAAGGCGCAGTTCCGCAAGGCGACGCCGGAGCGGCGGGCGAGGCTGGCGGCGCTGGTGGCGGGCACCACCACGCCGAAGCTGGCCCGCTGGCAGGAGCAGCTCGGCAGGGCCAGGCGGGGAAGCTGGTACCACCCGGCGCACGCCGAGGTGGAGCGGATCGACCTGACGCCCGACGGCCGGCTGGTCACCTACACCCGCAGCGCCAGCGCGGCGCCCATGCAGTACGTCTCCGACTTCATCATCGACTGCACAGGCCTGGAGGCCGACATGCCGGAGCACCGGGTGCTGGCCGACCTGCTCCAGCACGGCGGCGCCCGCCCCAACAGGGCGGGCAGGCTGCAGGTCGGGCAGAGCTTCGAGGTGCTGGGCGCGGAGAACGGCGACGGCCGCCTGTACGCCTCGGGCGCGGCGACCGCGGGCAACCACTTCCTGGCGGTGGACAGCTTCCTCGGCATGCAGACGGCGGCTCTCGACATCGCCGACGACCTGGCCAGGCGCGGCTTCTGCAAGGGGCTGGGGCCGCTCAGGTCGGTGTCCCAGTGGGTGAGATGGGCGGCGAACAGGAGACCGGCTTGATCCCGACGCTGGCCGGGCGGTTGCAGACCCGGCTGTTCGTGCTGGCCACGGTGGGCGTGGTGCTGACGGCGCTGCTCGCGCTCGTGCTGCCGATGTCCTTCGGGGACGCGTTCCTGGTGTTGCTGGCCGTCGCCGTGGTCGGCGCCGGCTGGGAGCTGCTGTACCACCTGCTCATGCAGTTCCGCTGGGACAAGGACTGGCCGACGCTGTTCGGGCTGCTCACGGCCGTGCCGGAGGGGCTGGTCATGTGGCTGCTGCTCGATGCCGGCCTGGTGCCGGGGGTCGGCGGGCCGGTGTCCTTCTGGGCCTTCTGCGTGATGTTCGGGGTCGTCTGGCTAGGTCAGTGGCTGTTCGTGAACGGACCCATGCGGGTGCTGTTCGTGCAGTGGCGGCTCAGGGGCGGCCGCCTCCTGTGATGGGCGGCCAAGGGACCGGCCGGTGCACCCGGCCGGGCCCGCGACCGCAGGCATCGACAGAAGTCAGGGAATCCGGGCCACGGCGCCGTAATTGCCCGACGCGCTGGGCTGATCAGCACAGGCGGTGTCGTGGTCGTCGGGCCGCCATTCCGGAATCCACACCAATCCCGGATCGACCAGCACGAGACCTTCGAGCAACGCCTCCACCTCCTCCCGCGTGCGTATCGCGTGCCCCGGCAGTGTCATCGCCAGCAGGTCGTGAATGGCCGGCAACAACTCCGCCGGAATGGCGTCGAACGTGGTCTGCAGCACCGACAGGTAACTCCGCTCTGGGACCACCTGCCGAATGCGCTTGATCACGTAATGGAAGTACTCGTCGTCGTTCAGGCTGTGGGTGGACAGCAGCAACACGGCCATCGGCCGGTCCCAGTCGAGGAACGTCTGCAGCACCCGGTCGTCGAGGATGTCGTCGATCTCGCGCACGTCGCCCTCTACGACGCGGACGAGATCGGTGACGGGCTCGATGGTCGCCCTCGCGCCGGCCAGCACCATAGGGTCGTTCTCCACGTAGACCACGCGCGGCACCGAGACGCGCAGGGCGTCCGCTGCCACGTCGTGCAACTGCCTGCCAGGTGGCAGGCCGCTCGGGACACCACTCCCGACGATCACGAACTGGTCCACGCCCTCATTCGCCAGATGACGGACCACGCGGCGTAAATATTCAAGCACGGCCCTGGCGGCCGTCGTCGTGATGGGCGCGGCCTGATCATAACGGCGTATGACATCCCGGTCCGCCACGAAGTTGTTCTTCCCACCCGCGGCTGCGTCGAGAATGCGAGTGAGCCGTGCGTGGGTCATCTCCAGCTTCGCCAGGTTTCGGATGGCACGCTGACGCATTGAGTGTTACCCCTTTCCCCTCGCCCACTATCTCGGGAAAAGCTGATCCTTTCGGACCCCACTCGATGACCCAGACCATATGATCCTCGCCCCACGGCCAAAGACAACCGCAAAAGCCATTGATTATGGATATACCTACGTTACCAATGGTTGGTACGAATGGTCTGGACTGATCAGATGCCCAGAGAACGTGAAAGTCGTTCGCGGTGGTAATTCAGCATCTCGAAGGTCTCGTCGCGGGTGGTCGTCGTCACCGACAGCTTCGTGAACGCCTGGTGGAAGGCCTCCACGGCGGCGGAGTCGGTGATCAGCGCGTCGGACTCGATGCCATGGGCGCAGGCGATGTCGGGCTCGAAGGCCTCGGCGAAGCGCCAGAGCGTGAACGGGCCGGTGCGCGGCACGTACGCCGGATCCTCCATCGGCACCACGTGCAGCGAGACGTTGGGCCGCTTGGCGTGCTCGATCAGCACGTCGAGCTGGCGGAGCTGGACGTGCCGGCCCACGATCGAGCGCGTCAGCACGCTCTCGTCGACCACCGCCCACAGCACCACGCCGTTGTCGCGGGGCACCGCCTCCTGGCGCGCCAGCACCAGCGCGAGCGCCTCCTCCACCGTCTGCTGCCCGAGCGTCGCGGGCCCGGCCACGGTGATGGCGGCCCTGGCGTACTCCTCGGTCTGCAGCAGCGGCGGGACGAACTGGTTGTGGTACGTGCGGATCACCGTGGCGCGCCCCTCCAGGGCGTAGCCGGTGGCGAGCCAGACGGGCACGGACTGCGCGTCGTACCAGGCGGCCTCGCGCTCGCCCCTGGCCAGCGAGAGCACGTACTCGCGGATGGGGGCGACGCAGACGCCGTAGACGGTCAGCAGCCGCTCGACGGTGATGGGCGGCGGCGCGATGCGGCCCTCCTCGATGGCCGGGATGGCCGCCGCGCCCCTGCCGATCGCGGTCTCGACCTGCTCGACGGAGAGCTGCGCGGACAGCCGCAGGCCGTGCAGGCGCTTGCCCAGCGCCCGGCGCTGCGGGCCGCTCAGCGGCGCGACCGCCTCGGGGATGTCGGCGGTCGGCTCGGGCTCCTCGGGCAGCCCCTCGGCCTTGCGGGCCAGCTCGACCACGCCGCGCAGCACGGCCAGCGAGGTCTCCGACAGCCCGGAGGCGGACAGGCCGATGGTGGCCGCGCGCAGTTGCAGGTCTTCGACCGAGCCGGACTCGAGGTAGTCGTCGCCGACCAGCCAGCCGACGCTCACCTGGAGGCAGGCGGCCAGCGCCCTGAGCACCTGGAGCGTGGGGTTGGTCTGCTTGCCGGTGCGCAACTGGCTGACGTAGGCACGGGTGATCGGGATGCCGGCCTCCGTCAGGGCGGAGGCGACCTGCGCGCCGGTGAAGCCGCGCTTGGTCAGCGCGAGATCGAGCCGCTCGGCGAAGTTCGCCACGGCACACCTCCTAGCCGCCCGTGAACATGGTCCAGCGTAAGGGACGCGAGCCCCACTGTCCCCTGCCATGCGGGCAAGCTCTGCCACGCAGGCAGGTATCAACTTATGCGCAAACTGTCAGTTGACATAGCCCCCTGCAGAAGCGGACTATCGGAGCACGTGGTAACTGGGGCTTAACAGGCCCCAGGGGTTCTGGAGAGATCCCCCTGCGAGGAGGTGGCCGGACGTGACCATGGATTCGACCTTCCTGGACGGCCCGGCCGTCCCTGGCCAGGAGCCGGTGGTCCAGCGCATCTGCGCCCGCGTCGCGGGACCGGTGGCCGGGCCGGGCGTGCACGTCGCGAGCCTGCCGCTCGGTGGCGTCCAGGTCTGGCTCGACGACCCGGATCACCGCTGGCGCTTCCACCACCGGATGGCCCGCGAGCTGCGGCTGGCGGGCTGGCACACCGAGACGGGCCCCGACCGGCTGCTGTTGCTCGGGTGGAGTGCGGTCTGCCTGAGTCACCGCGTCAGGATGCTCGGCGCGGCCCTCACGGGACGGCTGGCCGACTTCGACAGGACGGCGTTCACCGCCGTCATGGTCGCCACCCGGCTGCGGCACGAGGGATTGCCGGCCGCGGAGCTGCCCGTCGAGGTCGAGGCACACTGCGCCGAGGAGCTGCGCTGGCCGGCCAGGCTGGCCGACCTCGACGGACTCGAACGGCGCTCGTCGCTGGAGCCCATCAGGCTACGGCTGGCCCAGGTGGCCGGCCTGGAGGCCAAGGTGGGCCGCCGCTGCGGCGAGCACCTGGCGCTCGCCTCCAAGGTCGCGCGCGCGGTGGCCGGCGGTGCGGGACCGGCCCGTACGCGGGCGGCCGGCGGTTCGGGGGCGGCCCGTACGCGGGCGGCCGGCCCGAGAGCCGGGCTGACGGAGCGCATGGTCTGCGTCAGCGTGCCGAACGTGGCCGAGAGCGCCGAGAGCGCGGTGACGGCTCGATGAGACTCCTTACCCCCACCTGCCGAGGCGCGACGGCGGTCATCCCGTCCGCGTCCCGGCTGCCGCTGCCACCCGGCGGCGCACGGCCGCCTGCCGCTCGCGGCGGGCGCGATCCGTACGCGGCCCGCGTGGCAGCGCTCTCAGCGCTGGCCCCGGCGCTTCCCCACCCCCCCGGCACCGTGCGGCACGTGCCCGACTCAGTCGGCGCGGTGCTGTCGGCCAGCGCGGTAGCGGCTGGCGTGCTGGCCGTCTCGGAGGGTGGCGCCTGGGGCTGGCTTTCTTACCGTCCGCCGGGTCGCGCGGACACGTCCGCCGCCCTGCCGCTGAACACGTGGCGGCGGCGTACCCGCGACCCGCGGCGGCTGAGCGGCTCCTCGGGAGCCGCCGATTCGCGGCCCGGCGGCCCCCCGAGGGCCGCCACCAGGGCCGCCACGATGGCGGCGGCGCCTCCGGCCGTGCCGGTCGTCCGCCGCGTCGGGCTCCGCAGGGTCGTCTACGGCGGTGATTCCGGCCTGGACGGCATCATCGGTACGGCAGCGACGCCGGGTGGAACGATCGCCGTGACGGGCGCCACGGTGCCGATCGGCCGGCGGAGGCCGGCACCCGGGCACGGCTGCGTGCCCATGGCCGTCCTGCCGGCCACCGTTCTGCTCGCCGCCACGGCGCTGGTGCGGGTCGCCGGGGCGTCGGAACGTCAGACCGGACCTCGATCCCGACGCGCGGCACAGGAGGGGCCGACGGCGACGCGCCGCCGGCCCCTCGCCGGGCCGCGCGCAACTCTCGAACGGGTACACGGCACGGCCGGGCGACCACCGGCCCGCCTGGGAGAACCACCCCGAGTAACCACCCGCTGCACATAGGAGTGATCATGCTCACCGACGAGTCGCGCAGGTCACAACCACACGAAGTTCACGCGCGGGGCATCAGGCCCGGCGCGCCGCCACCGTCCTGGGGCGGGGAACCACGAGGCGAGGAACCACGGGGCGAGGAACAGACGGCGGGATCGGCGCGCACCGTGCACCGGCTGCGCCGCATCCGGCAGGTGTCCGTAGAAGCCATCACCGAGATCGACGAAATGCTGCGGCACCCCGCCCACTGACTCACTCTCGCCTTCCCGCACAGGAGGACACGAACCATGCGCACCGTCCGGGGCACACGATGAGCCGCCGCAGGGTCGGCGTGCTCGTGGCGCCCGCGAACCCGTCGGCGGAACCGGAGCTGACCAGGCTGCTCGGCTCGCGGGCCGACATGCACGTCGCCCGCCTTCCCGCGCGGCCGGGGCCGTCCCTGCTCGACCGGCTGGAGAGCTACAACGCGGCCGTGCCCGCCATGATCGGCGCGTTCGACGGCCTGCGGCTGGACGCGATGGTCATGGCCTGCAGCGAGCCCCGCTACCTGCTCGCCCCTGAGGAGGACCGCGAGCAGTGCGCCGAGCTGACGGCCGCCACCGGGGTGCCGTTCGCCACCGCCACGCAGGCCACGCGCGAGGCGCTGGAGCACGTGATGGTCAGCGACATCGTGCTGGTCTCGCCGTACCAGCCGTGGGTGACTGACCTGGCCGAGCGGTTCTGGAAGACGGCCGGGCTGAACGTCACCCAGGTCGTCCAGGTACGCGCGCCCGACGGATACTCGCCCTACGGGCACACCCCCGACTCGCTGATCACCCAGGTCGAGGTGGCGGAGCTGCCCGGCGACGCCGTGCTGCTCTTCACCGGCACCGGGCTGCCCACTCTGCCCGTGCTGCGCCCGCTGACCAGCGGCAACGACCGTACCCTGCTCACCTCGAACCTCTGCATGGCCTGGTGGGCCCTGTCCAAGGCCGTCGGCCGGCACGTGACGCTCAGCCGCGTGCCGTACCGCCGCCACATGGCGGCAGCCGCGGCCCGCATGGGAGGCAGGCCATGAACGGCGTCACCCCCAGGATCGCCACCGGAGACCGGCCATGAACGGCGTGATCGTCGTCGGAGCCGGGCCCGCCGGCCTGACGGCCGCGCTCTGCCTGGCCAGGGCCGGGATCCCGGTCACCGTGCTGGAGCGCGAGAACGAGCTGCCCCGGCAGGCGCGCGCCTGCACCTTCCACCCCGCCACCCTCGACCTGCTGGACGACCTCGGCGTGGCCGCCAGGCTGGTCAGCGCCGGCCGGGTGGTCGACCGGGTGCAGTGGCGCGACCGGTCGGGCATCGTGCTGGCCGAGATGGGCATGAACCGGCTCAACGGCCTGACCAAGCACCCGTTCAGGATCCACGCCGACCAGGCCTCTCTGACCCCGCTGCTGCTCGAGGCCCTGAACGTCTACCCGGACGTGGACGTGCGGTTCGGCACCCACGTGGACGGCGTGGCTGAGGGCGGCACAGGGATCCGGGTCCGCGTCGGCCACACCTGGACGCGGGCCCGGTACATGATCGCCGCCGACGGCGCGAACAGCACCGTGCGCGGCTCACTCCGGCTGCCCTTCCCCCGGTCCGCCTGCCCGGCGCAGGCGTTGCGGGTGTTCACCGACTCGCCGCTCGACCGGCTGCTGCCGAGCGTGGCGCCGCTGACGTACGTACGGGACGTCCAGCAGTCGTGCACCCTGCTCGCGCTGCCCGACCACTGGCGGATCATCTTCAAGATCCCCTGCGACACGCACGAGCCGCTGTCCCCGTCGAACCTGTCCCTGCTGATCCGGCGCGCCCTGCCGGGGACCTCCGAGCCGGTCAGGATCACCGGCGCCGACCGGTTCGGGCTGTCTCGGGGGGTGCTGACGTCGTACCGGTGCGGGCGGGTGCTGTTCGTGGGCGACGCCGCCCACCTGACGTCCACCGTCGGCGGGCTGAACATGAACGCCGGCATCCACGACGCGGCCGAGGCCGGGCAGGTGCTCGCGGCCGTGCTCGGCGGCCACGCCCGGCCCGCCGCGCTGGAGGCGTGGGCCTGGCGGCGCCGCTCGGTGCTGCTGCAACGGGTGATCCCGCGCGGCGAGACCCGGCTGGCAGGGGTGCGGGAACGTGACAGCGCACGGCTCGCGGCGGCCATGGCGGGGCTGCGGGCCATCGCCGGCGACCCCGACGCCACCCGAGCCTACCTGGCCCAGGCGTCACTGCTGGACACGCCGAGCGCCGCCGGCTCTACGGGCGCCGCGAGCACTCCCAGAACCGCGAGCGCCGCCGACTCGGCCGGGAGGACCTAGCACCACGACGCACCCGTGACCGCGTACCGACCTGGAGGAGGTGAACACCGGATGTGGCGAACCCTGTCCGACGACGCGCGCCAGGCCATTCGTGACCTGTGCGACAAGCACGGAGCCCGCCTCTACGACTACTGCCGCACCGAGCTCGCGGCGGGCGACGCCGAGCAGGCCGTCGCCGGCGCGGCGATGACGGTGCACCTGTACGCGGATCGCGTGGTGGATCCGGCCCTGCGGCGGCCCTGGCTGTACGCGGTGGCCCGAGCCCACCGGGCGGTCGTCGCCAAGCCCGCGAGCATCGGCTCGTGGTCGCGGCCCGGCCGCATGTCGGAGCTGCTGCCCGAGGCGCTGCTGTCCCTGGAACGGCCGCAGCGGGAGCTGCTCGACCTGTCCGTACGGCACGGGCTGGCCGACCGCGAGCTGTCCGCGATCTTCGAGCTGCCCGAGCCCGAGGTGCGCGCCATCGTGACGCGGGCCGCGGCGGCCCTGGAGGAGTGGTTCGCCGCGATCATCGCCGCCCGCTCCCGCGACGGCTGCCCCGACCTGACCGCCCGCATGGCCGAATGGGTCGCCGCCCCCGGACGGCGGGCCAGGGCCAGAATCGGCCGGCACATCCAGTCCTGCGCGACCTGCCGGGCCGCGCCCAGGACCATGACGGCGGGCGCGCTGCTGCGCCGCCTGCCCATCGCGGCACTGCCCGGCACACTTCCCAACCGGCTGGCGTCGGCGCAGCCGTTGCCCGGCGAGGGGCCACTCTGGCGGGCCGACGGCTTTCCTGTGCAGGCCCGCACACTGGTGGAGACCGGCACCTCGTCGCCGGCTCCTCCGGCCGCCGACGTCACGCCGCCCGCCCCGGTCGCCGGCCCCACGACGGCGACCCCGGGAAAGCCCTGGTCGGCGGCGGGCGCGGCTGCCGCCGACCAGGAGCACCCCACCGACCCCGACCACCCGGCCACGACGCCGGGCCACCACCACCCAGGCGCGATCCCGAACCAGCGCAACGACCGCCCAGGCGCGGCTCCGGGCCAGCCCGGCGACCGCCCAGGCGTGGCTCCAAGCCAGCCCGGCGACCGCCCAGGCGCGCTTCCTGGCCAGCCCGGCAACCGTCCATACGCGGTTCCGAGCCAGCGCAGCGACCGCCCAGGCACGGTGCCAGGTCAGCCCGGCGACCGGCCGGGCGTGGCTCCGGGTCAGGCCGGCGACCGTCCCGCCGCGGCGCTGGGACGGCCCGGTGAGTCGGACCGTCCGGCGGGGCAGCCTGGTGACGAGGTGGAGCGGCCCGGTGGTGGGCTCGGGCATCCGGGTGCGCCTGCCGTGCGTGGGCGGCATCCGTTCACGCCGCCGAGCCGTACGCGGCCCTTCCGCGGCGGCGCGTACGGCGACAAGCTGGTCTTCACCGCCGCCACCAAGGGCGACAGCAACGGCACCCACCACGAGGGCGCGGTCATCCGCTACGGCGGCATCACCCTGTCCGCCCTGGAACAACCGGCGAACGGCGACGCCGTGCAGTGGCAGGAGTACTGGCGGCTGCCGGCCGACGATGACGACGATCCCGAGCCGGGCACCCCGATCAGGGCCGTGGCCAGGCTCGCGCTGATCCTGGGCGTGGGCCTGCTGGCGGCCGGCCTCATCTGGGCCGTGCTGAACGCCCAGTCGCACCCCGCCACGCTCACGAAGGCCGCCGCGCAGACGAGCGTCCTGCTGGAGGAGCCCTCGCGGTGGGCCGCCGAGGTCACCCCCCAGACCGCCGCCGGGGCGGCGATCGAGTCCGTGCCGCGCAAGGCGAACCTGCCCCGTCCCGACCCGCCGGTGGCCCGGCTGTCGCCCTCGTCGGCGTGGCTCGGATCGGGGCGCGGCGGGACGTTCTCGCTGGCGTGCGACGGCCGGTGCGAGATCGTCTCGGCCTCCGGCACGAACGGCATCGCCGTCTCGGGCAACCGCTTCAGCGTCCGCTCGGACGCGTGTGACCTGGAGCCGGGCGTGCGGCGCGGGAAGATCGCCGTCCGGTGGACCGGCCGCGCCACCGGCGACGGCCGCACCACCGGCGGCGTCACGACCGCCGCCGGGACGCTGACCATGAACGTGGCCTGGACCGTCGGGCGGCGACCGGCGGACGACCGCATCCTGATGGTGGACGCCGACGGCGACCTCCTGCGCCGCTGCTGACCTCGGACGGCCCGCCGTCGCTGCCTGCCTCGGCGTCCGCGCCGCTGCTGACCTTGCGGGACGACCCCCGCCGCGCTGGGTGCGGCGGGGGTCGTCGTGCGTGCGGGCGCTCTAGGGCGTGTTTCAGAAGTGGATCACCCGGGTGATCCACTTCCGAGATGATCTTTGTGTGGGTCGGGGTGATTTGACCGCCGCGCAGTGGGCTGTGCTGGAGCCGCTGTTGCCGGCGGGAAAGAAG